>JACQUR010000280.1 GCA_016210245.1 Chloroflexota bacterium | reverse complement strand
TCGACGAGCTGACCTACCAGGCTGCTCAGAGCACGGGACTGCCCGTGCAGAAGGTCATCGGCACCGGGACGCTGCTGGATACCACCCGCTTCCGCTCCCTGATCGGCGACCGGCTGGGCGTCTCGCCCGACCAGGTCCAGGCCTACATGCTGGGCGAGCACGGCGACTCCATGGTCCCCGTGCTGACCGGCGCCAACGTGGCCGGCATTCCCCTGACCGCCTTCCCCGGCTATAGCGAGGGCATGATCAAGGAGGTAATCGAGGCCACCCGCTTCGGCGGAGCCGAGGTGATCAAGCGCAAGGGCGGCACCTTCTACGCGGTCGCCCCGATGATCGTCGAGCTGGTGCGCGCCATCCGGCTCAACGAGCGCCGTATCCTGCCGGCCTCGACCTTGATGGACGGCAGCGTGCTGGGGTTGCGCGACGTGTGCGTGTCGCTGCCCTGCCTCATCGGTGCCGGCGGGCTGCAGGCCGTGATCCCGCCGGTGCTCTCGCCCGAGGAGGCCGACCAGATCCGCAAGTCGGCCCAGGTGCTGCGCGAGGCGCTGGACGCGGTGGGACTCTAAGGGACTACCGTGGTGGTCCGAAGCCGGAGGGGACTGAAGGAAAGCACGAAGGAGGATGCCGATGATGTCGTCCGTCGAATCGTGGGTTGAAGAGGTCGCGCGCACCACACGCCCGAACGAGGTAGTGTGGTGCGATGGCAGTGACGCCGAAAACGAGCGCCTGATCGACCAGATGCTGGCTGACGGGACGCTGCTGCCCGTGAACCAGGAGGCGTATCCCAACTGCTACCTGCACCGGAGCCATCCGCTGGACGTGGCCCGGACGGAGCACCTGACCTTTATCTGCACCGAGCGGCCGGAAGAGGTGGGGCCCACGAACAACTGGATGTCGCCGCGCGAAGCGCGCGACCGGGTGTGGCCACTCTTCGATGGCTGCATGCGCGGCCGCACCATGTACGTGGTGCCCTATATCATGGGGCCGGTCGCCTCACCCTACAGCAAGGTGGGCATCGAGCTGACGGATAGCCCCTACGTCGTGGCCAGCATGCGGATCATGACCCGCATGGGAAAGGTGGCCCTGGACCGCCTGGAGCGCGGGGCCACCGACTGGGTGCCGGGCATCCACTCGCTGGGCGATCTGTCCCCCGACCGCCGCTTCATCCTGCACTTCCCGTCCAGCCGCACCATCTGGAGCATCGGCTCCGGCTATGGCGGCAACGCGCTGCTCGGCAAGAAGTGCTACGCGCTGCGCATCGCGTCCACGATGGGGCGCGACCAGGGCTGGCTGGCCGAGCACATGCTCATCCTGGGCCTCGAGTCGCCGGAGGGGGACGTCACCTACATCGCCGGCGCCTTCCCGAGCGCCTGCGGCAAGACCAACCTGGCCATGCTGAAGTCGCCCTTTGAGGCGGAAGGCTGGAAGGTCTACACCGTAGGCGAGGACATCTCCTGGATGAACATCGGCCCCGACGGCCGGCTGTGGGCGATCAACCCCGAGAACGGCTACTTCGGCGTCGCGCCCGGGACGAGCTACAAGACCAACCCGAACGCGATGGAGGTCTTCCGGCGCAATACCATCTTCACCAATGTGGCCCTGACTGAGGACGGCCGGGTGTGGTGGGAAGGCATGGATGGGCCGCTGCCGGAGCGGCTCACCGATTGGCAGGGGCGGCCCTGGACCCCGGCCAGCGGCACGAAGGCCGCCCACCCGAACTCTCGGTTCACCGCGCCGGCCAGCCAGAACCCCGTGCTCTCCTCGCACTGGGAGGATCCCAGGGGTGTGCCGCTGTCGGCCATCCTGTTTGGCGGGCGGCGCGCGCGCACCGTCCCCCTGGTCTTCGGCTCCTTCACCTGGCAGCACGGGGTGTTCCTGGGCGCCACGATGGCCTCGGAAACCACCGCCGCGGCGACGGGTGCAGTGGGGGTGGTGCGCCGCGACCCCATGGCCATGCTGCCCTTCTGCGGCTATAACATGGGCGACTACTGGGCCCACTGGCTCGAGATCGGCCAGCGCGCCAGCAATCCCCCGACCATCTTCCAGGTGAACTGGTTCCGGACCGACGAGGATGGTAAGTTCATCTGGCCGGGCTACGGCCAGAACATGCGCGTGCTGCGCTGGATCCGCGAGGTGGTGCGGGCCAGGGCAGGCAGCCAGTCGCGGGAGACGCCCATCGGCCTCGTGCCCACGGTGGAGGCGATCGGGGCCGAGGAGGTGGGCATCTCGCGGCAGCAGGCGGAACTGCTGCTCTCGGTGGACCGGGACGAATGGATCCGCGAGGCCGAAGACCAGACCGCGCACCTGGAGCAGTTCGGCGACCACTTGCCGCCGGAGATCCGGGCGGAGCACCGCGCACTGCTGAATCGGCTCAAGTAACTGAGGCGTGGCGAGTGGCGGGTGGCTCTTCACTCCCGCTCGCCACGCACCACCCACCACTCGCCAGGTAGGAGAGGACAATGGCCTATAACGTGACCCTGATCCCCGGGGACGGGACCGGACCGGAAATCATGGCTGCCACACGGCGCGCGCTGGAGGCTACCGGCGTCCAGTTCAACTGGGACGTGCAGGACGCCGGCACCGAGGTGATGGAAAAGACCGGCACGCCGCTGCCGCAGAGCGTGCTGGAGTCGATCAAGCGCAATCGCGTAGCCATCAAAGGGCCGATCACGACTCCCATTGGGAAAGGCTTCCGCAGCGTGAACGTCGCGCTTCGGAAGACCCTGGACCTGTACGCCAACCTGCGGCCGTGCAAGACCTACCGGGGGGTGCGCACGCGCTTCGACAACGTGAACCTGGTGGTGGTGCGGGAAAACACGGAGGACCTGTACGCCGGGATCGAGTTCGCGCAGGGCGCGCCCGAGACCCGCAAGCTGATAGACGTGATTGCCGAGCTGGGCCAGCCGCGGATGCGCGAGGACTCAGCCATCAGCATCAAGATGATCTCCGTCTTCGGCAGCCGCCGCATCATCAAGTTCGGCTTTGACTATGCGCGCGCCAACAAGCGCCGGAAGGTCACGGCAGTCCACAAGGCCAACATCATGAAGCACACCGACGGGTTGTTCCTGTCGGTCTTCGAAGAGGTGGCCCGGGACTACCCGGACATCGAGCACAACGACGTGATCGTGGACAACATGAACATGCAGCTCGTGCAGAAGCCCGAGCTGTACGACGTGCTGGTCTGCCCCAACCTGTACGGCGACATCGTCTCCGACCTGTGCGCCGGCCTGGTGGGTGGCCTTGGGGTGGCGCCGGGCGCCAACATCGGCGAGCTGGGGGCGGTCTTCGAGCCCATTCACGGCAGCGCGCCCAAGTACGCGGGCCAGAACAAGGTCAACCCCACTGCAGCCATGCTCTCCGGGGTGATGATGCTGCGCCACCTGGGCGAGATGGAGGCGGCCGATCGCCTGGAGCAGGCCATCGCCGAGGTGATCGCCGAGGGCAAGCACGTGACCTACGACCTCAAGCCTAAGGGCAAGGAAGCCGAGGCGGTGGGCACCTCCCAGTTCGGCGACGCGGTCATCAGTCGCATCAAGGCCACGGCGGCGGTGTGAGCCGGGTTGGGGGTTGAGGGTTGGAGCTCCAACCCCCAACCCCAAGACGCTGAAGGAGTTGGGCAGGCCGATCCCGGAGGAGCACAAGCATCCCCAGGCAATCGTGATCGAAGTGGCGGCGTAGGGAGCGGGTCCCTACTCTGATCTGCCCGGAGGGTAACGTGGAGCGCTCACTACAGCAACTCTTGCGCGAGCACCAGGGCACGCACGCGCGGCTGGATCGGCTGCTGGCGGCGCTCGACCGGCAGCCGGGGAGTCCGGAGGTGCGTGTGGTGCTGGACGAGTTCCGGGCTGCGCTGCCTGGCCACATCGCCGCCGAGGACGACGGGCTCTTCCCCCGCCTGAGCCAGGCCTTTCCGGAGCGCGCGGCGCTCATTCAGCAGATGGTGGAGCAGCACGCGGAGATCTTCGCCACGCTGGAGCGGCTCGCCGGTGAGGCCAGCCCTCCCACCGTCGACTTCAGTGCGCGCATCCGCGCCTGGTCCAACCTGGTACGGGAGCACATGCGGCTCGAGGACGACGTGCTGTTCCAGGGGGCGGAGGTAGAGTAGCCAGGATCCGCGAACCGTCGAGACGATGAACACCGTCAGGGCGCTCCGGGCGCGGTGACATGCCCGTCCCTAACCTGCCAGACCCCGCGTTCAGTGGCGAGGGCACGGGCAGGGGTATCGATCGATTGCCCGGCGACGATGGCGATGGCCGCGATCTCCTGCCTGCCAAGTCGCTGCATCGCATCTCGCAGGATTCTGGCGCGCCTGTCCGCGCGCTCGACATCGGATCGGCCAACGCCAGCGGAAATCTCCACCACCAGGTAGATGGAGCGGCCATCCTCGCGGCGTCGCCCGACCAACACGAGGTCGGCCACGAGGACCTCGAGACGTTCCTCTTCGGACACGCCCGCGTCGTCGAGCAGGTCGGCGAGATCGGATTTGTCCACGATCCGGAGGCCTCGCGCGAAGCGGCCGAAGTACGCCGGAGCGTGCTGCTGATACTGCCGCTCGACCTCGGCGCCCTGAAAGCGACCACGGAGATCTTCGACGGACCTGGTGAGATCGGTGAGCGCCGAGCCAAGCGTAGCGACCCGCTGCTCCGTCCGGGCCTGCGCCTCGGTGAGCGTGGCCAGTTGCTGCTCCGTCCGGGCCTGCGCCTCGGCCAGGGCATCGACGCGCGCGGTGAGCGTGGCCAG
>JACQUR010000286.1 GCA_016210245.1 Chloroflexota bacterium | reverse complement strand
TGCTTACTCCGTGGTCGTCTCATGCGGCGCCGCTGCCCACCTCAAGTAGATCCCCAGCACCGTTCCGAAGAAGAAGGTGTGGGCCACGAGCTGCACCACCGGGTTGGTGGCGTTGGGGAACCAGACCCAGCCGGCGACCGGCGCAATGACGTAGAAGTTCACCAGCCAGAGCAACAGCCCGAAGGCGCTGGCCAGGGCGATGAGCCTGACGGTTGAGCCTGCCATGCCCGGGATGGCAGCGACCAGGACGCCCAGGATGACCCCGAAGACGGCCGACAGCATCATGTGCGTCGCCGCGCCGACTACTGCGGCGGTGGCGAGCGAGTAGCTGGGGTCCAGGGCCTGGGGGCCCAGGACGATGGCGCCAATCATCCGCAAGGGCATGAAGAAGGCGTCAGCGCCCATCATGGCGGCGGCGACCACCATCTCGAACATGGCGAAGACGATGCCGGCGATGATGCCGCCGAGGATACCGTGCTGAAGACCCCAACTGCTGTCGAGCGATGTCCGCTGGGGGCTCTGTAGTGCCATGATCCCCTCCCTTTTCTCTTGAACGGGGCGCGCATCGAGGCCACCTCGTTGGTGATCCCACCTTCATGATGCATGCCAGGCGGATCCGGTTCCGTAATCGCGATCACATGACGCGTCACACGGAGCCCTGCACTCCTGCAGAGGTAAGAGTAAGCCAGCTTACGGTACCGTGCGGCGTTGCGAGCTATCGTGAGAGCAGACGAGGTATGAGGTTCCCTTGGGAGAGAAACGGCCCGATGGCAGCGCCGATCAGCCCAGCGACGAGCCTCGCGCCAGGTCCTGGCCGGGGCCTGCTCCCGCGCTTCACGCTCATCAGCCTCGCGCTCACCCTGGTGGCGACGATAGCCACCACCTACGCCATGGGCCGACTGGTGGAGTCGTATCTGCTCGGACAGGTGGCGCTGGAGGCGCACGGCAGACTCGACCGAGCCATCCTGCGCGTCCTCCCCTGCGGGGAACTCGCCCGGCCGCTCGATCCTGAGCGCGCGGCCACGCTCGATGCGACCGTGCGCGAGCGCCTGCTCGAGCCGCCAGTCGAGCGGGTGGCGCTCTGGAGCCCGATGGAGCAGTTGGTCTACCAGACCACCCCGGCCAGCGCCCCGGTCGCTCCCGAGCTCATCGCCGCCGTGCTGGCGAAGGAACCGCGCCACGACGTGGTCGACGGCCCGCACGGGCGCCAGTTGCGCGTGTTCACGCCGATCATGCGCGCCGGCATGGTCGTGGGCGCCCACGAGGTCGAGCAAGACTTCGAGCCCCTGGCCACGCACATCCGTGAGATGCAGGCTTTCGCGGCTGCAAGCCTGGTGGGCTTCAGCCTGATGCTCTATCTCCTGCTCTTCGGGCTGGTGCGCGGGGCCGCCCGCGACCTGGCCAACGAGGCGGCCGCGAGCACCCGCCTCTACCAGGAGGCTCAGCGATCGAGCGCGGTGGCCGGTGCGCTGCTTCGGACGGCCGAGGCGCTCTCGCACCTGGTGCCGCTCGAGCAGCTCCTCGGCGATGTCGCCGCCCACGCGGTCGAGCTGCTTGGCGCCGACGACGCGCTGATCTTCCTGGCCGAAGAGGACGGGCGGCGATTCCACTTGCGCGCCAGCGCCGGCGTTCCCGCCGAGAAGCTGGCCGCCTTCCCGGTCCACACCGCGGAGCGGACGACGTTCGGAGCCTTCGCGCACCTCTGCGCCGGGAGCGGCCCCCTGGCAATCGAGGCTGCGCCCGGTTCCCCGCTCGTGCCGCCAGGGCTAGCCGAGTGGTATGGGGCGCGCTCCTGCGTCTTCGTGCCGCTCGAGATGGGCGAGCGACTCGAGGGCGCCATGGTCGTGCATTTCACCCGCGCCGCGCACCGCTTCACCGCCGAGGAGCTCCGCCTGGCGACCGGTCTGGCCAGCCAGGCTGCGGTGGCGATCGCCAACAGCCGGGCCTTCGAGACGGTGCGGGAGAGCGAGCAGCGCTTCCGAGCGCTGGTCCAGAACGCCTCGGACCTCATCGCCATCCTGGAGGCCGACGGCACCATCCGCTATGCGAGCCCGTCGGTCGAACGAGTGCTGGGCTATCGCCCGCAGGAGATGGCGGGCGTCAGCGCCTTTGCCTTTTTCCACCCGGACGAGGTGGCCCGGACGCGGAGCATCCTGGCAGAGGCGCTGCGCCACGCGGATGGCAAGGCGTCCGGAGAGTTCTGCGTGCGGCATCGCGACGGCTCCTGGCGCCACATCGAGGCGATTGCCAGCAACCTGCTGGATGATCCGAGCGTGGGTGGGATCGTGGTGAACGCCTGGGACGTCACTGAGCGCAAGACGTTCGAGGCTCAACTGGCGCGCCAGGCCTTCTACGACCCGTTGACCGCCCTGCCCAACCGGGCGCTCTTCATGGACCGCCTCCAGCACGCCCTGGCGCGGGCCGAGCGGCGCAAAGACGCGGTCGCGGTGCTGTTCCTGGACCTGGACCGCTTCAAAGTGATCAACGACAGCCTGGGGCACGGGGCCGGGGACCAGTTGCTGGTCGCCGTGGGACAACGCCTGGCGGCGTGCCTGCGCCCTGGCGATACCATCGCCCGCTTCGGCGGCGACGAGTTCACGGTGCTGCTGGAGGGCATCGCCAGCGCGAGCGACGCCTGCCGCGTGGCGGAGCGCATCATGGAGCAGCTCCAACCGCCCTTCACCCTGGAAGAGCAGGAGGCGTTCATCACCACCAGCATCGGCATCGCCTTTGGCGCGTCCGCCCACGCTCAGCCCGGCGACCTGCTGCGCAACGCGGATATCGCGCTCTACCGGGCCAAGGCCGAAGGCAAGGCGCGCTCCGTCGTGTTCGACACCAGCATGAGCGCCTTCTCGGTCGAGCGGCTGCACCTGGAGACCGACCTGCGCCGGGCGGTGGAACGCGGCGAGTTCCGCCTCCACTACCAGCCCGAACTGGACCTCCAGACCGGCCAGCTCGTCGGGGTGGAGGCGCTGGTGCGCTGGGCGCACCCCCAGCGCGGCCTGGTATCCCCGGCGGAGTTCATCCCCCTGGCCGAGGAGACCGGGCTGATCCTGCCCATCGGGCGGTGGGTGCTGGAGGTGGCCTGCCGCCAGGCCCAGGTGTGGCAGGCGCAGTATCCGGGCGCGCCTCTAGTCATGAGCGTGAACCTCTCCGCCCGGCAGTTCCAGCAGCCCAACCTGGTCGAGCAAGTTGCCCAGGTGCTCGGGGAGACAGGGCTAGCCCCGGCCTGCCTGAAGCTGGAGATCACCGAGAGCGTGCTGGTGGAGGACGCCGAGTCCACCCTGAGCCGGCTGCAGGCGCTCAAGGAGTTGGGGGTGCGCCTGGCGATCGACGACTTTGGCACGGGCTACTCGTCGCTGAGCTACCTCCAGCGCCTTGCGGTAGATACGATCAAGATCGACCGGTCCTTCGTCAGCGGATTGGGCGCCGAGGGGCGCAACCTGGCCATCGTGCGCGCGGTCGCCGTGCTCGCCCAGGCCCTGAGCATGGATGTCACGGCCGAGGGGATCGAGACGCCCGAGCAACTGGCCTCCGTCCGGGCTGCTGGCTGCGACCATGGCCAGGGCTATTTGTTCTCGAAGCCCCTGGCGAGCGAGGCGATGGACGCGTTCCTGGCAGCCAGCCTGCCTCGGTCTGCCGAGCGGGTTGAGCTGCCTCGGTAATCGGCCTTACAGAACGAGCGGCGGCGGTTTTCTAAGATGAGACAACAAGCCTGTAGCGCGGTGGGCTTGTCCCCCGCCCGTGCCCACTGGGTCGCGGGGCACGGGCGGGGGACAAGCCCACCGCGCTACGATCCTACCTATGCAGCAAGGTGTAGGATGAGACAACAAGGTATGGGAGGGAGCAGGAGCATGGTTCTTGGGACAGCGTCAAGCCAGGTCAGCCAGGGCGAAAGGGCTCCCACGGCTTCTCGCGCTCGGGCTCAGCGGGTGGGCGCCAGGATCTCGGCTCTGGCGGTCCTGTCAGTGCTCCTGGCCGCGTGCGCCAGCCCTGCCCCCCGGGCACCGGCTACGGACGTCAAGGACTTTAGCCTGGTGGCCTACCAGGGGGCGCGCGAGCTGGGCGGGCAGGAGTCGACCTTTGCCAGGGTCTTCGAGCAGGGCAAGCCGGTGGTCCTGAACTTCTGGGCCGGCGATTGCCCACCCTGTCGGGGAGAGATGCCAGCGTTCCAGAAGGTCGCCGATGAGTACCAGGGCAAAGTGCTCGTGGTCGGCGTGGACGTGGGCGTCTTCACGTTGCTGGGCACCCATGACGAGGCCCGCCACCTGCTGGCCGAGCTGCACGTCCACTATCCCGCTGCGTACGCCGTCGACGCCACGCCGCTGCGCCTCTACGAGATCCGGAGCATGCCCACCACGGTC
Organism: Chloroflexota bacterium; assembly: GCA_016210245.1. Lineage (GTDB taxonomy): Bacteria > Chloroflexota > UBA6077 > UBA6077 > JACQUR01 > JACQUR01. Next base: position 5,355 of record JACQUR010000286.1, on the reverse strand, counting down.
TTCTTCGACGCGAAGGGCCAGGTAGTGGACGTGGTGGCGGGCATGCTGCTGGAAGCCCAACTGCGCAGCAAGATCCAGAAGCTGGCCGCGGGGTGACCGACCTCGCGGGGTCGCTGGCGCGGCACTCTTCTTGCCGCCACCCGAGACGCGCCCTCCCATACCAGCGCCTGGTGGTCTGTGACTCGTCCATTGCCGGGTCCACCCGCCGCCCTGAAGGGCGGGCCTGGGGGCCTGGCGGCTTGAGGCCCGCCCTTCAGGGCGGCGGGGTGGAAGTCATCAGATCAGATGATCACGCTGCGGGTCAGACGATGGAGCTTACGGCACGGGCTGGGACCGTTGGCGAACAGGCTCTGGAAGAGCTGGACTGTGGTCGTCACGATGATCGGCGCATCCCAGTTCTCGGCGGCCAGGCGGGCCCACACCCGGCCGGGGTGGAAGTCTTCGTCCTCGGCCACGCCACGGGTGGCGCCACTGTGGTGCCCCAGCACCACCGGCCGATCGTCGCCCGAGGCTTCGAAGATACGGCGGTACACTTCGGCTGTCTGCTGGACGAGCTCCTCCAGGGGCGCCGGGATCGGCTGGCCGGTTGGGTCGGACAGCTCGACGACCACAACCTGGCCGAGCTCGCCCGCGGGCTCCAGGCGCTGGTGGCTGTGGCCTCGGCCGCGTCCCGCGCCCGGTCGGCCTGACTACCTCCAGGGAGGCACGCCAATGGCCCACGGAACACACCCGGCCGCCCAGGCGGCCGATGGCCTGCCGGTGAGCGTCCCGCTCACCGAGCTCGGGCGCGCCGATCTCGCCGCATGGTGGCGGCGGAGGTGGCGGGGGTGCTGTTCACCGCCAACCCGGTCACGGGCGCGCGCGACGAGGTCGTCATCGACGCCAGCCCCGGCCTGGGCGAGGCGGTCGTGTCCGGCCTGGCCACCCCCGACCACTTCGTGCTCGACAAGCGCTCGGCCCGGGTGAAGGAACGGCGGCCCGGACGGCGGGAGGTGCTGGTCCGGGCACGGTCGGGCGGCGGAACGGAGCGGGTCGAAGGGCCGGGCGCGGCCGACGTTCCGCCGCTCTCCGATCGGGCGGTGCGGCGACTCGCGCGCCTGGGGGCGGCGATCGAGCGGCACTTCGGCAGCCCCCAGGACATCGAGTGGGCCTGGGCGGGCGGGGAGCCCTTCATCGTCCAGGCCCGCCCAATCACCGCCCTGACGGAACCCCTGGCTCACCCGAGCAGACCGGTGCAGATGCTGGCCGGCATGTTCGCGGAGATGTTCCCCGTTCGGCCGTACCCGCTGGACCAGACCACCTGGGTGCCCGCGGTCTCCACCGCCGCGGTCGCGCCGATCTTTGCGCTGATCGGGGTCGCGGTCCCGCCCATCGAGCAGCTCTTTGTCGAGGAGGATGGTGTCGTCGTCCGGTTCAGCGGCAGGCTCGCGTTTCGCCCGACCCCAGCGATCCTGCTGGCGCCGGCGCGGCTGCTGGGGCTCAGTCTGCGCTACGACCCCGTCCACTGGCGCGCCGACCCGCTCCTGGCCGAGGCACGGTCGCGCGCCCGCGCGCTGGAGGCACGTGACCTGCGCGCGCTCTCGTGGGAGGGTGTGGTCGCCACGGTGCGCGAGGCCCTGGCGCTCCCGCTGCCGCTCGCCGGGGAGATCCGACGTCGCTACTACCCACGCGCGTTGCTCGCGGCCGGGCTCCTGCGAGTCGCGCTCGGGCTGCTGGGACACGGAGACCGCTTCGGCGCGCTGCTCACTGGCGTCGGGAGCACAACGCTGGAGGCGAATCGCGCGCTCGAAGGGCTGGCGACCCGGATCCGGTCCGACCCGGTCCTCGCCGAGGTCTTCGCCAGCCACGGCGCGAGCGAGCTGTGGGCGGCGCTGGAGGCACAGCCGGCGGGTCAGTCGTTCCTGGCCGAGCTGCGGACGTTCATGGACCGCTACGGCCACCGCGAGGTGGTGCTCAGCACCGTGTTGCAGCCGACCTGGAAAGATGCGCCGGAAGTGGTGCTCGGCATGGTCAAGGGGCTGGCGCTGACGGAGCCACGGCACGAGACCGGGCGACCAGCGTGGGCGGTGGCGCAGGACGAACTGCTGGCACACCCCCTTCTGCGACTCTCGCCCCTGCGCGCCGCGATCCTGGGACTCCTCGCGGCGGCGCGCTGCCTCTGGCAGGTCCGAGAGGACACCCACTTCGACGCGACGCGCATCATGCCGGTCCTTCGGCGGACGCTGCTCGAGCTGGGCGGGCGGCTCGCCGGCGCGGGCGTGCTCCACGCTCCAGCGGACGTGTTTCACCTCGAGCTGTGCGAGCTGGAACGGATCGACGGGACGTGGCCGCCATCCCCAGAGCGCGCCAGCGAACTGCAGGCCATCGTGCAACGGCGCAAGGAACGGCGTGCGGCGCTCGAGGGTACGCCCCTGGTGGACCCGCGGCTGTACCGCCAGCTCGAGCCGTCCGGCGACGTGCTGCTGCGCGGGACGCCAGGCAGCCCCGGAGTGGCCGAGGGACCCGCGCGCCTCATCCGCGACGCCTCAGAGTTCGGCAAGCTTCTACCGGGCGAGGTGCTGGTCGCCCCGTACACCAACCCGGCCTGGACGCTGCTCTTCCAGCGGGCCGCGGCGGTGGTGGTGGACAGCGGCGGCGCGGGGTCGCACGCGGCCATCGTGGCGCGCGAGTACGGCCTGCCGGCTGTGATGGGGACCACCGACGGCACCCGACGGCTCGTCGACGGCCAGCGGGTGCGCGTCGACGGCAGCCGGGGCCTGGTCTTCGGCGCAGCGCCGGGGACCACGGCGCAGGACGCACCGGCGCAGCCGGGCTGACTCCGGTCGCGGGCGCGTAGGGGCAAGCCGCTGGCTCGCCCGCCGCCTGGCCTGGTCACCCGGCCGCCGACCCCGACGCCGGCAAGAAGAAGACCCGCTTACGATCCCCACCTGGACCCCCAGCTCACCCGGGCCGGCGCGGTCAGCGGCTCAAGGGGTTGTGCAGGTACTGGCGCAGGATCATGCGCACGAGCGTGGTGTAACCCACTCCTGCTCGGGCAGCGCGCCTCTTCAACTCAGCCAGGTCTTCCTTGGGCAGTCGGAGGGAAATCTGCTCCAACTCCGGCCGCTCTATCGTCAAGTCCGTGGCCTCCCCCCATGGCAACTCTCCGGCATCGGTGCGGTCGAAATGCTCGGCGAGTTCGTTCAGATCCCTTGGAGCGGGCTTACCGGCTCTTGAGACGGCGCTCATTGAACCTCCTCCTTTCCTGGGGCGTCATGTCCCTGGCAGTCACAGGCATCGCGATGCCTTAGCCCAGATACAGAATAGTACTCCTTCTGCCCACTTGACACTCGCATGATGCTAGTAGCATATTGCTACTAGCATCATGCGAGTCCTTCAGAAGCGCCATCCCGACAAGCCGCGAGCCAACCCCTTCCGCTACGGCGGAGTAGCCACCGGTGAGTATTTCACCGACCGCGAGCGCGAACTGGCGGAACTCGCCGGGGACCTGCGCAGCGGCCAGAGCGTGGTGGTCCTCTCTCCGCGCCGCTACGGCAAGACGTCGCTCATCACCGAGGTGATCGCCCGGCTGCGGGGCGAGCAGGCGCTGGTCGCGTATGTCGACGTGCTGCGCGCCACTACCAGGGAGCAGTTCGCGAGCCAGTTGGCCGCGGCCCTGTTCCAGGGCCTCGTGCCGGCGGTGGACCGGGCATTCCAGAAGGCTGGCGAGCTTTTCCAGAGCCTCCCCGTGCATCCGAAGATCACCGTCAGCCCAGACGGGAGCATGTCCTTCGAGTTCACATCCGGCTTCGATACAAAGGACCTCGACCAGACCATCGATCGGCTGCTGGAGCTACCCCGCACGGTTGCTGGCCAGCGGAAGCGGCGTGTGGTGCTGGTGCTGGACGAGTTTCAGAAGGTGATCGACCTCGACCCCAACCTCCCGGCTCGGATGCGGGCCATCTTCCAGTTCCAATCGGAAGTGGCGCACGTCTTCATCGGCAGCCGCCAGCATCTCCTGCGGCAGGTTTTCACCGAGACGAACGCACCGCTGTACAAGAGCGCGAAAGTTGCGCCGCTCGGTCCGATCCATCCCGAGATCTTTGCGCCGTTCATCGTGGCTCGATTTGCGGCGACCGGGCTGCGAATCACGGACGCGGCAGTCGATCACTTGCTGGTCGTTACCCAGGGCCATCCGCACGACACCCAGAAACTGTGCTACTTCACCTGGGCGGTGGCAGCCGCGGACGGACGGCCGGCGAGTCCGGAGACGGTCGTGCAGGCGCTTCGCCAGATTCTGGCTGCGGACGGTGCTCACTACATCGAGGTCTGGGACTCGCTGACTCCGAACCAGGCGCGCATGCTGGAAGCGCTGGCCCGCGAGGGCAACCGGGGCGGTATCCTTGCGGAGGAGTTTCGGCGCCGCCATCGGCTGGGGGCGTACGCCACGGCCAAGCGTGCCCTCGATGCCCTGCTGGCTCGAGGACTTGTGGAGCGCGTCGATCGGGAGGGGGTTATCGTTCCCGACGTCTTCCTGCGTCTCTGGCTGGCCGCCGATCTATCTTCCTCCTGGAGTCTGTAGCTACCGGAGGCGAACCCCTCGGGGAAATCGTACGACGCATTCCTGTGGCTCGCCCAATCATCATGCTGTAGAATAGCGGTGTTGCGCGCTGCCGCCGGGGCGTCGCCTGGCCGGCGTGGCCGGCCACCCCGTCCCGTAGGGGCGACCCGCTGGGTCGCCCTCGCCCGGTGAAAACCGCTCCAGGCCCTGAGGAGGTTGTTGCCATGGCTGCCGGACCCAGGGGCAACGACAAGGAGATTGGCCAGTACGAGTACCCCCGCCACACGCGGGCCAACAACCCGCCCGTTGGCCTGGTCACCCCGGCCACCGACCTCGACGCCGGCAGGAAGCAGAGCTACGCCTACGACCCTCACCTGGACCCCCAGCTCACCTGGGCCGGCAAGGCCGAACACACCTCCTTCGAGGTACACACCGTCTCGCTCCACGTCCACGAACGCCTCGACCCGCGCACCATCGTCGAGGCCGTCCGTCGGTGCGAGGGGGAGCCCGAGGCGCGCCAGCTCTCCCTGTTCGAATCCCCCCAGCAGAACCTGCCCCTGCGCCAGGCGATCGAGTTCTACCAGCACCGCCACGGCTGGTCCAACCGCCTGATCGCCGGCGACTCGCTCCTGGTCATGTGCTCGCTCCTGGAGAAAGAGGGCCTGGGCGGCCAGGTGCAGATGGTCTACCTGGATCCGCCCTATGGCATCAAGTACGGCTCCAACTTCCAGCCCTTCGTCAACAAGCGGGAGGTGAGGGACGGCAAGGACGACGACCTGACCGGCGAGCCGGAACAGATTCGCGCCTTCCGCGAT
>JACQUR010000285.1 GCA_016210245.1 Chloroflexota bacterium | reverse complement strand
GGGGAGGGGAGCCACTCCCCTCCTGGTCGGCTCCCCCTTCCCTGGTAGGGAAGGGGGCCGGGGGGTTAGGTCCGGTCTTTCGTCGAAGGGCGCGGGCCAGCATCCGACGCGGGTATGCGCTACAATGGCGGTACACATGGGCATCGTGGGGCTGGACGGGGGAGACTCGCAGCGCTGGCCAGGCCACCACTCGTTGATCTTCCGAGTGGTCGTGTTGCTCGGCTTTGCCATCATCATTGCCCAGCTCTGGCGGCTCCAGATCGTGGAGGGTGCCCAGTTCCGCGAGCGGGCGGACAACAACCGCATCCGCCCAACCTCCATTCCTGCCGCGCGGGGCATCGTCTACGACCGCCAGGGGCGCCTCGTCGCCGCGAACGCACCCATCTTCGTCGTCTCGGCCGTCCCGGCCGATCTCCCGCGCAAGCGCGAGCAGGAGGTCATCGGCCTGCTGGCGGAGTTGCTGCGCGAGCCGGCCGAGCCTCTGTTGGGCACCTACCTCAAGCGCAGAGAGAAGGGCGACGCGCTTACTTCCATCCCGCTGCAGTACAACGCGCCCCGCGAGGCGATCATGCGGATCGAGGAGCACCACCTGGACTTGCCGGGCGTGGTGGTGAGCGTCGAGCCGAGCCGCACCTACGTCCAGGGTCCCTTGCTGGCCCACCTGGTGGGGTACACTGGCGTACTCTCGCCGGACGTCGTGGGTGAGGCGGAGTTCCAGCGGCGGATCGCCATGGGGTACGCGCACACCGACCGGGTGGGGGTGGCTGGCCTGGAGCAGTCCTACGAGGACTTCCTGCGGGGCGAGCCCGGGCGGCGCATGGTCGAGGTGGACGTCACCGGGCGCGTGGTCAACGAGCTGCACCAGGAGCCGCCTACAGCCGGCCACAACCTCATCCTCACCATCGACCTGGAGCTGCAGCGCAGCGTGGAGGCGATTCTGCGGCGTGGGCTCACCCGGTCGCCGGTGGGGGCGGCGGTGGTGATGCGCCCGGAAACGGGCGAGGTGCTGGCGCTGGCCTCGCTGCCATCCTTCGACAACAACATCTTTACCGCCGCGGGCGGGCGAGAGGGCGAGCTGGAGCGACTGCTCACCGACCAGGAACAACCGCTGTTCAACCGCGCCCTGGCCGGCCTGTACCCACCCGGCTCGACCTTCAAGCTGGTCACCGGGGCTGGCGCGCTGCAGGAGGGGCTGGTGCAGCGGGACACGATCATCGACAGCAAGGGCGCGATCTACGTGCCCCACGACCAGGACCCCAACTACCGGGAGCGCTTCCCCGATTGGGCGCCCCTGGGCAAGATGAACTTGATCCAGGGCATTGCCAACTCGTCCAACGTCTACTTCTTCTACCTCGGCGGAGGCTACGAGCCGGAGCAGTTCACCGGGTTGGGCAACGAGCGCCTGGCCCAGTACGCCCGCCTGCTGGGCTACGGCACGCCAACCGGGCTCGACGTGCCGGGCGAAGCCGCGGGCGTGGTGCCGGACGAGGCGTGGAAGCTGCGCGAAAAGGGCCAGCGCTGGTTCAAGGGCGACACCTACAACATGAGCATCGGCCAGGGGTTTGTCCAGGCCACCCTGCTGCAGGTCGCCAACATGACCAACGTCGTCGCCAACGGCGGCCTGCTGCTCAAGCCGCGCCTGGTGCGCGCGATTACCGACTCGCGCGGCGAAATGGTGCGCCGCACGGAGCCGGAGCTCCGCTGGCGAGTGCCCGTCGAGCCGCGCCACCTGGCGCTGCTGGCCGAGGGCATGGAGGCGGGCTTCCACACCGGACAACTGCTCACCGAGTTCTACACTCCCCGGCTCCGCATAGCCGGCAAGACGGGCACGGCGGAGTACTTCGGCGACCGGGACGAGAAGGGCAACCTGCCCACTCACGGCTGGTTCACCGGCTTCGCGCCAGCCGACGCCCCGGAGATCAGCGTCACCGTCTTCGTCCAGCAAGGCTCGGGCAGCCACGACGCCACGCCCATCGCCATGCGCATCCTGCGCAATTACTTCGGGCTGGACGACGAGTAACTCCGTGCCGCATGACTCCGCGGCCCATGTTGGAATCCTCACCGCCTCAAACACCACCTCAGGAGTGTTCATCTTTCAACGTCGCCGCCCGACTCGTTCAATGGAAGCCGCAAGCGCATTCCCGGTTGGATCAAGCCAGGCTGCGCGATCCGATCTCGGTTGAGCTGGTACAACTGTTCCCAGCGCCTCGGGTTGCCGAGCAGCCGTCCGGCAAGGGACCACAGCGTATCGCCGGGCTGGACTTCGTGCTCCGTCGGGACCACCGCCAGCTCGGTGCTGTCCACGGGTTCGGTCCCCGCGGCCACCCGCGCGATCGCCTCGGCGCGGGTCTTCAGCTCGGGCCGAGGCACGGCTCCCAGGAGCCGCAGGCGGTTCCCCACCTGGACTACCTCGAGTGCGGATAGTTCCTCATCTGTTCGAACCGCTGCCTGCACCCGGTCTGCCAGGGGTGGCTGCGCCACCAGCACGCCGCTGCTGTCCACGAAGCGCACGCCCGGGACCGCCAGGGCAGCGCGCTCTGCCTGGCTCTTGCCTTCCGGGCCGTCCACCGTTCCCCGCAGAGTGACGCCCTCTTCTCCCACCGTCTCTACCACGAGGCGCGAGAGCCCGATCAGCGGATCGGCGGAGAGCGCCTTCTGAACCGTTTCCGCCAGGGGCGGGAGAGAGACCCTGAGGCCGCTGCTGTCCACCAGGGCGATGGCGGGCACGCCCCTGGCCCGCTCCTCGGCCAGCGCCTTCAGCGCCAGGCTGGGGACGGTGCCAACGAGCCGCACGCCGTTGCCCAGCAGGTGGATCTCGATGGAGTGTTTTCCCAGGGGGTCTGCCTGGAGCACCTGCCGCACGGCCTCCACCGCCGGGCCCGGGGTCGAGGCCGGAAGCGCGGTGGGCGCCGGCGGCGCCGTCGCAAGCGCTGGCGCAGGCACGGGTGGGATGACGCCGCCATCGGTCGCGCGTCCCAGGCCCGCTCCCACCAGCAGCGCCAGGGCCACCCCCACCACCGCCACGCCGCGGCCGAGGATCTGGCGGCGGCTGGCGCCCTCCGCCGCCTCGCTCTGGACGGCCTGGACGGCCCGCAGGCCAGCCTGTGCCCGCTCCTCCTCTGGCTCCAGCTCCAGGGCCCGCCGCCAGGAAGCGCTGGCCGCCTCGAAGTCGCCCAGTTGAGCGTGTACCTTGCCCAGCACCACGTGAGCGTCGACCATCCCCGGCTCTAATGTGCTACGTAGAAATCAGGTAACATCGAGACCGACATGATGGAGGAAGCCGTGCAACACATCTGGGCGCCGTCCCAGTCGAATGAAGCTGCGACGAGCCTGGCGCAGCAACACGTCGACGGAGTCGGGCGCTGCGTT
>JACQUR010000026.1 GCA_016210245.1 Chloroflexota bacterium | reverse complement strand
GATGTGCTCGCCGGTGAGGCCTGCCAGGCTGCAGGTGACCACCGTTCGCTGCGCGGCCCCATAGCCGGCCAGACGAGTGCCCGAAAGGCGCTGTGCTTCCACAAACTCGCGCAGGCCTCGGAAATACGCCTGCACGCGCGCGGCAAAAGCGCTCGCCTGGGACAGGTCGAGGTCTGGCTCGTCCGGGGGAGCGTCAGCAGCCTGGAGACCATTCGCCCGGGAGCAGACGACGTAGCGTGATCCACCATGCACGTCAACCAGTGTCCGCTCCAGCACATGCAGGCCATGTTGAGCCAGGAGTCTGTGCAGACTAGTCGGGCCAAAGTAGGACAAGTGCTCATGATAGAACTGGCTGTACGGGCCGGTTCGCATAGTCGCGATGATATCCGGCACTTCGATCACCAGGATACCAGGAGGCGCCAGGGCCGCGGTCACTCCACAGAGGAAATCGTGCAGGTCGTCCACGTGCTCCAGCACGTGTCGCACGATCACGACGTCGACAGGCAGGATCGGGCACCGATCGACCGTCCTGGCGGAGAAGAAGGCATCGGAAACCGGGATGTTCGCTCGAGCGCAGGCTTGTCGAAGGTGCAAAGACGGCTCGTAGCCAAATACCCAGTTGTCGCCCCGGGCGCGCACCTGCGCAAGCAAGTACCCGTCGCTGCACCCGATCTCCAGGATGCGTCTGTTCCGCATGCCCCAGCGCGCCACCAACGACTCCGCGACCCACTCCAGGTGGGCGCGATAGCCGGCCGAGCCCGTGCCGACAAATCGGTAACTCCGGTAGACGTGGTCGGGCAGCACCTCTCGGAGTTGCACGAGCTTGCAGTCCTCGCACAGGGCGACCGTTAGGGGCAGGAGCGGCTCGTGGTCGAGGTCCGACTCGCTCAAGTACGTGCCGGCGACAGGCACGCGGTCGTAACCGAGGAAGTCGACCAGGTTGCCACCGCAGGAGCGGCACTGGCGGAGCGTGCGCAGATCAGAGAACGACGCCGGCTGCACGCTGCTGCTCCAAAGTGGCCCGGTGCCAGGCCAGGGTACGCGCGAGCCCCGCCCGGAGCCCGACCCGGGGCTGGTAGCCCAATAGGCGTCTGGCCTTGCCCAGGTCGGGGCAGACGCGCGAGGGAGTCCCGCGCAGGTGCAAGGCCTGGCCTGAGGTGGCGAGCTCGACCCCCAGCAGCGGCTCGTCCAATTCGGCCACCAGAGCCGCCAGGTCACGCACGGCGATGGGCTCATGGTCGTTCCCGATGTTGAACGCCTCTCCACTACGCTCGGAGAACAGCACCTGCCAGAATCCAGCCACGGCATCTGAGACGTAGCAGAAGGCACGTACGCCGGAGCCGTCGCTGAGCAACTGCACCGGCTGGTTCTGGAGTCGGTTCCGCAGGAAATCGGCCATGACTCGCCCATCGTCGAGGCGCAGCCCCGGGCCATACGTGTGAAACGGCCGCGCTATCTTGGCCGGTACGCCGTATTCTCGCCAGAAGGTCACACACAGCGTCTCACCGTACCGCTTGGACTCGGTGTAACAGGCGCGGGGGCTGGTGCAGGCGACGCTCCCGGGATACGTCTCCGGAATCGCCGCCAGGCCAGTACCCATCTCGCCATAGATCTCGCTGCTGCTCAGGAACAGGAAGCTCTCGACCCCTTGCCGCCTGGCTAGCTCCAGCAACTGCCGAGTCGCGACGACGTTGGCGTCCATGGTGTCGAGCGGATGGGCAAGATAGCTCCTGGGCGATGCCCTGGAAGCGGTATGGACGATGTAGTCGATGCCCCGCGCCAACTCGATCGGGGCGGACACGTCCTGGTGCAGAAACTGGACGTCAGGCCGGCCAAGCAGGTGGCCGAGGCGCTGCTCCCGAGTGAGCGGAGCGCGCACCAGGGCGATCAGGAAACAGGGCGATGGAAGCAGGTGCTCGTTGAGCCAGACGATCGTATCGGCCACGTAGCTGGCCAGGAATCCATTGGCCCCAGTCAACAGCAGCGTCCTGCCGCTCAGGCGCTCGAACGCGCGCCCAACAGCCTCGACCAGCTCGCGCACGTCCTCGTGAACCATGGCCAGGGGTGCTGGGACCGGAGAGTGGCTCACGCCCTGCTCCCCGCCGACGCGAGCTCTCTCGTGGCCGCGTGCAGTACTTCGAGCATGTAGTCGAGCATGGCCGGGCGCAAGCCCGGATAGACCCCTACCCAGAAGACCTGGTTCATTATCGCATCGGAATGCGGCAGTGAGCCCACAGTGCGATAGGTCGCCTCGCGATAGGCCGGCTGGCGCACCAGGTTGCCGCCAAAGAGCAGCCGCGTCGCGATGCGGCGCGCTTCCAGGTAGCGCACCACCTGGTCGCGCGTGAAGGGCGCCTGTGGGCGGACGGCCAGCGGGAACCCGAACCAGCTTGGCTCGGCGCCCGGCGTCGCTTGCGGCAAGACGAAGAACTCCTCCCGGTCACGCAGGCCCTGGTAGAGTAGGTCGAAGTTGCGCCGGCGCGCGTCGATGAATCCTGGCAGCTTCTTCAGTTGGGCCAGCCCGATCGCCGCCTGCAGGTCAGTCGGCTTGAGATTATAGCCGAGGTGGGCATACGTATACTTGTGGTCGTACCCGGGCGGCAGGTCGCCCAGTTGCCACTCGAAGCGCTTGCCACAGGTATTCTGTTCACCCGGCTCGCACCAGCAGTCCCGTCCCCAGTCGCGAAAGGAGACGACCAGCCGCTTGAGCAGCGGACTGCCCGTCAGCACGCACCCGCCCTCACCCATCGTGATGTGGTGCGCCGGGTAGAAACTGGTGGTGGCCAGGTGGCCGAAGCTCCCCACCTGTTCGCCCCTGTAGAGCGCTCCCACCGCGTCGCAGCAGTCCTCGATGAGCCACAGGTGATGCCGCTGGGCGAAGGCGACCACCGCGTCGAGATCGAACGGGTTGCCCAGGGTATGGGCCAGCATGACCGCGCGGGTCCGCTCGGAGCAGGCCTGCTCGAGCTGGCTGACGTCCACGTTGTAGGTGGGGATGGTCACGTCCACGAACACCGGGACCAGCCCGTTCTGAAGGATGGGATTGACCGTAGTCGGGAAGCCGGACGCGACCGTGATGACCTCGTCGCCCGGGGCCAACCGGCGCTCGCCTAGCTCCGGCGACGTCAGGCATGAGAGCGCCAGCAGGTTGGCCGACGACCCCGAGTTCGCCAGGATGGCGTGGCGTACGCCGAAGAAACGGGCGAACTCGCGCTCGAAGCCCAGCGCGAAGCGTCCCGTCGTCAGCCAGAAGTCCAGGGCGGCGTCGACCAGGTACACCAACTCGTCGGCGTCGAAGACCCTGCCCGCGTAGGGGATGGGCGTCTGCCCGGGCACGAAGTCAGGCTGGTGCGCGCTAGCGGCCTGGAACTGGCGGACCAGCTCCAGGATCTGAGCCCTCAGGTCTTCCGCCTTACTGGTGGGCAAGGAAGTCCTCGTACCACGCGATGGTGCGCTTCAGCCCTTCGTCCAGGGCAAACAGCGGTTGCCAGTCCAGAACGTGCCGCGCCCTGGCGGCGCTCAGGTATTGCTCGCGGATCTCGTTCGAGACCTCATTGCGGATATTGGGCTCCAGGCTGGAATCCATCAGGTGCAGAATTCGCTGCACGATCTCAAGCACCGACAAACGCAACTCGTTGGAGAAGTTGAAGGCCTGCCCGCTCAACTCGGGACGGGACGCGAGCGTCTCGGCCAACAGGAGGTAGGCTGCTGCACCGTCCTCCACGTACAGGTAGTCGCGCACGTAGTGCCCGTCGGAGCGGATGACTGGGGGCTGGCCGCGCAGCACGGCGCGGATCGTCCCAGGCACCACTCGGTTCCAGTTGAGGTCGCCGCCGCCATAGAAGTTGCCGCAGCGCGTGATGGCCAGGTGCAACCCGTACGTGGCCGCATACGCCTGGGCGATCAGGTCCGCGCAGGCCTTGCTCACATCGTAGGGGTGGCGGCCCTGGAGTGGCATGTCCTCGTTGTACGGGAGGGCATTCTGCGCTCCATAGGCTTTGTCCGATGACGCCAGGACGGTCTGCTTGACACCAGGACTGCGCCGAATCGCTTCCAGCAAGGACCACGTCCCGCGCACGTTGGACTCGAAGGTCGAGATCGGGTTGCGGTTGGCAGTGCTGACGATCGTCTGGGCCGCCAGGTGAAATACGGTCTCGATCCGATACTCGCCCAGCACCCGTTCCAGCAGCGCCTGGTCTTGCACGTCACCTCGTACCACGGCCACATGCTCGACCATACGCCCGCGGACCAGTTCGCACTGCGGCACCCAGTCGCGGACCGGGCAGACGACCTCCGCGCCCAGGTCCAGCAAGTGTCGCACCAGCCAGCCGCCCAGGAAACCGGTCGCGCCCGTGACCAGGGTGGGATGGTCCTGCCAAAAGGAGCCCATCAGTCCCAGACCTTCCAGGGCGCCTCGCCGCGCGCCCACAACTCGTTCAAGGCGTTGTACTCGCGGTAGGTGTCCATAGCGTAGAAGAAGCCGGGGTGGCGGAAGGCCATCAACTGGCCCTCGCGGGCCAATCGTTCCAGTGGCTCCCGCTCCAGCACGCACTCCTCCCCATCCAGGTACTCGAAGACCTGTCGCTGGAACACGAAGAAGCCGGCATTGATCCAGCCGTCCCCCCGGGGTTTCTCCGCGAAACTTCGCACCTCGCCATCCTCCTGCACCTCCAGGATGCCAAAGCGCGAGACCGGACGGACGGTCGTGACCGTCGCCAGGCGTCCATGGGCGTGGTGGAAATCCACCAGGGCGCCGATATCCAGGTCGGCCACTCCGTCGCCATAGGTGACCATGAACGTTTCGTCGTCTACGTACCGCTCGATACGCTTGATCCGACCCCCGGTCATCGTCGCCGGGCCCGTATCCGCCAGCGTCACCCGGAAGTTCTGCTCCTGGTGCGCACCATGATAGGTGATCTCGCTCCGGCGCCCGAGGGCAATAGTGAAATCGTTACTCATGGCCTCATAGTTCAGGAAGTAGTCCTTGATCATGTTGCCTCGGTAGCCAAGGCAAAGCACGAAATCCCGGAACCCATGGTGCCCGTAGAGCTTCATGATGTGCCAGAGGATGGGTCTGCTGCCTATTTCTACCAGCGGCTTGGGCCGGAACTCTGTCTCCTCTCGCAGCCGGGTCCCGAGTCCGCCGCAAAGGATGACGACCTTGTGCGGACTTTGTGTTGTCTTCATCGCGTGCCCAACCTATGCGCGATGCTCGCCAGCAGGTGCGTACGCACACCGAACAGCCGCCGCTCGGCCTGGTCGAACACCCATGCCCACACCACGACCGCGAACCCGAGGACGAGTGAGGCGAGCACGATGCCCTGCACGGCTAGATCCTCACCCAGACCCACCCTCGCCAGCAGGCCTGCCGTGCCCAGCCCCGCCAGAGCCAGCAGGGCGCGCAGCATGCCCGCATGCATGAAGGAGGACCAATCCAGCGCCAGCAAGCGGCAGGCGGTGCCGAAGAGCAGCACGGCATCCAACGCCGCGCGCAGCGCCCACGCCAGGGCCGCGCCGGCAATGCCCGCGGTCGAGATGAGCGCCCACCCTCCAAGCAGAAACAGGCCAAGCTCCAGCAGGTGGAATTTCGCCGTCACGTCCGGACGCTCGGTAGCATGCAGGTAGGCGTAGGGGACGTACGCAAGCGAGCTCACAAGCATGCCAACCGCCAGGATCTGTAGGACCCGTGTGCCCTCTCGCACGAACTCACCGCCCAGCCAAACCTGGAGCACGTCGGCGGCCAGTGAGCAGACGACCAGCGCGCCGACCCCCATAGTCAGCACGACGTACTTGGTGGCGGCGACAAAGATGCGCTGGAGTTCTCCCGTCGGTCTGCTGCTCAAGAGGCTGAAGGCCGGGAATAGCGCCGCCGAGAAGCCGATGGGCAGAATCAACAGCTTGGTGGCTAGTTCGTACGGAATGACGTAGTAGGAGAGCGCGGCCAGGCCCAGCAGCCAGGAGATCAAGAACCGGTCGAGGTAGACCAGGACGGGGGTGACCACATTCGAGACGGTCACCCACGCGCCAAAGCGAAGCAGGCGCCGCTCCAGACGTACCTCTCGGCTCAGGGCAGAGCGCAGAGCCGGGATCGCATGGACCGATAGCGCGAGAAAAGCGACCGCGGCGCATACCTGGACCGCCAGGAGCGAGAGGACGATGGTAGGCAGCCCGAGCCCAAGCGCGATCCCAATGGCCGGCACGAGGTAGTTAAAGCAACTGGACGGGATGCTCACCCAGCTCACAAGATCGAACCGCTGCGCCGCCTCCAACACGCCTCGGAGCGCCAGCGTGCTGATGGCCGCCGGCACCCAGGCAGCGACCAGCAACAAGCTGCTCGTCGCCTCCCCAACCAGCTCTGGCGGGATGCGAAACACGTGCGTCACAAGCACAGGGATCAGCGCCGCCAGGATCATGCCTCCAACAATCCCAAGCGCTGCGACCAGGGCCAGCGACGTGGTCACGATACTTCGCACGTGATCGGTTTCATTGGCTCCGAGGTACTGCGCCACAAACCTCGTCGTTGCCCGGCCGATTCCAAGATCAAAGCCGCTGAAATAGCTCACCAGGATGAGCGCCAGGGAGAGAATGCCAAAGCGATCTGCACCAAGCCCGTGGATGATGAAGGGTAGCGTAACCAGGCCAATACCCAACGGGACGATCTGGCCAGCGACGCTGAGCGCGACATTTCGAGCCAGGAGCTTACCCGCTATTCCGGCTTCCGTCGCCTTGCTTTCCGCCATGCTGCGAAGCACGCCTGCTCCCGGGTCCGTCATCGCGTAGCCACCACCAACTGGCCTCGATGCCATGCCGCGCGCCGTCTGCCGGCCACAAGATCGAGGCCGCTCAGCAGCCGCAGGAGCGGATAGGTGGCCACGTTCAGCAGCGCGCCGTAACGCTGGTGGAGGAGTTGCTGAGCACGCACCGTCCACTTGGTGAACCAGCGATAATAGGGCTGCCACAACTCTACCCTGAACCCGGTGCTCTCGAGCAACGCGGCCAGCGCGTCCCGCTCGTATCCGTGGCGCACGTGCGCTCCCTCCTCTGCGTGCGCATAGGTGTGTAGGTCATTCGCTGTGAACGGGTCCTCCCGCGGCACGGTCAGGATGAGCTGTCCACCAGGGCGCAGGACGCGATGGATCTCAGCCAGGGCAGCTCGATCGCTGCGGATGTGCTCTAAGACCTCGATCAGCAGGACGTGGCTGAACGTGCCCGCGGGAAAGCCAAGCTCCGTGACTCGCGCCCGGCTGAAGGACGCGGGCGCGCGCAGGTCGCGAGCCAGGTGTTGGGCTAGCACCAGGCGCTCGGCCTTGAGGTCCACGCCCACGCAGGGTACTCCGCAAGTCGTCGCCAGTTCCAGGGCGTACAGGCCATTCCCACACCCCGCGTCCAGTAACCGGTCGCCAGGAGCGAACCGAAGCAGCGGAGACACAAGCCCGAAGCGAACCTGCCCGGCTACGTCCGGGTAGCCGAACCAACGGACGTAGGCGCGGATGGCACCCACGACTGCGAGAGGACGCCCGGTCACGACTCGGACCAGGTGGGCGAGCCCCCGTTCAGACAGGCGGGCGTACACGCGGCCGTATCTAAACATAGGCTCCCCTGTGTCCCCTGGCAGCAGCAGCTTGCAATCCCAACAGCAGGCCGGCGATGGCGGCCACGTTTTGGGCGTAGGTGGCGCGCCCGACGATCCGCCGCGAGGCCTCGCCCATCCGCTCTTGCTGCTCCAGGACCTCCACCAGTGCGGCCGCCAGCGCCTCTGGCGCGCCGGCCGGGACGATCGCGCCGTTCACGCCCGGCTCAATCAGGTCGGCGCCTCCACCCACGGGCTCGGTGGTGACCAGCGGCAGGCTGCACGCCGCCGCCTCGTTCAAGACCAGCCCCCACACCTCTTCGCGCGACGGCAGCACGAAGCAGTCGGCCGCGACGTAGTAGCGCGGCAGGTCGGCCAGCGGCACGTGGCCAGCAAACGTGACGCCACCGAGGTGGCGGCTGGCCGCCGCGCGCCGCAACGCCGCCTCCAGCGGGCCGTACCCGACCAGCAGGAGTTGTACGTCCGGTTGCGCTCGCGCGACCAGCTCAAACGCCGCCAGGAGGTCGTGAGGCCCTTTGCGCTCGATCATCTGACCTACATAGAGCACGACAGGTTCCGTTCCCAACCCAAGCTGGCGCCGGATGTCGACCCGCCCTGGGCGCAGCTCGTCGGCGCGCGCCTGGAACCACTCCACGTCCACGGTGTTGTAGGCGATCGCCACCCGGCGCGGATCGGCGCCGAGCTGCACCAGGTACTCCCTGGCCCGCGTCCCATAGGCGACGTAGCCCGCCGCCCCGCGCACCATCATCTTGACCAGCGGCAGGCTCACAGTCCGCCGCCAACTCGGCTCGTGAGCAGTGCTGCCGGACCAGAGCACGTACGGCTTCCGCAGCGCCTTGCACAGCAGAAACGCCGCCTGGGCGGCGAAGGAGTCCCAGCCGGCCGAAACCACCACGTCGAACCCCTCGCGCAGAAGCGTGGGGATGACCGTAGGGTTGACGAAGTACGTGTGCAGATCCCGGCGACCGACGCGCAGGGCCCAATGCGGGAGGACCTCGTAGTGGAGCTGCCGCGCGACGGTCGTCTCCCAGCGGCGGTTTCGATCGGTTTCGGCCAGAAAGTAGACCTTGAGGGCAAGGCCGGGCTGGCTGGCGAGGCGCTCGAAGAGCGGGAGCACGTGAGGCGAGACGATGTTGTGCAGCAGCGCGACCCGCAACGCTCCAGCAGGGCTGCTCTGGGGGCTCGCCTCCCCTTCCACGTCGGCGGCCACGATAGAATTGTTCTCTACAGAATTGTTCTCTACGGGACGGCCAGGGCGGGCAGTCACCGGCGTCCTCCTGCCCGCCGTCGGGCAGCGCGCGCCGCCCGCGCGTCCTCGTAGATGCCCTCCAGGCGGCTGGCCACGACGGACCAGGAGAACCGCTCCCGCACAAGCTGTGCAGCCCGCTCGCCCATTCGCCTCCGCTCCTCCGCCGCCTCCACCAGGCGAGTCAACGCCTCCCGGACGGCGGCTTGCTCGTAAGGCACTGTTATGCCAGCTCCGGCCCCATCGAGGCCAGGGATGGGCGCCTGCTCGGTCACGAGCACGGGCGTCCCACACGCGCACGCCTCCAGGGCAGCGAGCGAGGTCTGCTCGTGATGTGAGGGCGTGATGGCGAAGATGTCCGCGTCGCGATAGGCCGCG
The DNA here is from genome assembly GCA_016210245.1 of Chloroflexota bacterium. Classification (GTDB taxonomy): domain Bacteria; phylum Chloroflexota; class UBA6077; order UBA6077; family JACQUR01; genus JACQUR01. Next base: position 3,256 of record JACQUR010000026.1, on the reverse strand, counting down.
AAGCGCTCCCGGCCGTAGACCGGTCCGGGGAACAGGACGCTGCCGGCCGGTGCCACCCGAGCCGCCAGGGCCTGCGCGGCCGCCAGGTATCCGTCGTCGCGTCCGGCGATGGCCAGACGCACGCCGTCACAGTCGGAGCGCACCTCGGCGAAGGCGCGAATCAGGAGCTCCAGCCCCTTGTAGGCGTGGATGCGGCCCAGGAAGAGCACGAGGACCTCGGAGGACGGGATGCCGAGCTGGTGCCGGTACCCGCCCCTGGCTGGCAGGTCGGCCAGCGCTTCCAGGTCCACGGCCAGCGGGACGACGTGAATCCGGTCGTCGCGGGCGGCGAAGCGCCGATACCAGTACGCCTCCTCCTCGGTCTGGGCTAGCAGGGCGTCGGCGCCGAGGAGGATGCGGTAGCCGTAGGCGACGTCGTAGAGCTGCTTGAGCAGTCGTTTCGGGCCCGTGGCCCTCGGCAGCTCGCCGAAGGCCGAGACGACGTACGGCACGCCGCGGCGGTGGAGCGCCCCAACCGCCATCGCGTTTTGATAGGTCCGGAAGCTGAACAGGTGGGCCACGTCGGCGTTGGCGAGCGCGCGTTTGAACGTAGGTCTAAATGACAGGGGCAGGAAGATCTTGTGGTTCCAGGCCAGCCGGTTACTCAGGTTGGGATTGCGCTGCACGCTCACCCCGTCCCGGCACGCGGTCCAATCGGCGAGGCGGTTCTCCTGGTCGAAGGCGTCCGTGGTGAGCACTTCCACCGCATGGCCCCGGCGCACGAGGTGGCGGGCCAGGTCGAAGGTCACCCGCGGCGGCCCGCCGTAGGCCCACGCCGGGGCGAAGTAGGGGATGACGTACAGGAGACGCAGTGCCGAGTGCTGAGTGCTGAGTGCTGAGTCCTGAGTGGAGATTTCTTGACGCATCATGCTCCATCCCTCGCCGTGGCGGAGAGCGCGCTCAGCAACTCCTCGGCCCGGTGGCGGTAGGTGTGCTGGGCCAGGAAGCGCGCGCGGGCGCGGGCGCCCAGCTCGCGGCGCGCGGCGTGGTCGCGCAGCAGCCAGCGGTACGTCTCGATGGCCTCCCGGGCGTCCTTCACCACCAGGATCTCCTGCCCGGGCTCGAACCACTCCTCTACCCCGAGGTAGGGGTTGCTGACCATGGCGCAGCCCAGCGCGGCCAGTTCGAACGGCCGCGCGGTGGACGAGGCATAGACGCTGGCGTGGGCGCGGCGGGTGATGGCCACGTTCACGCGGCTGCGGCAGCAGTACTCGCGCAGCTTGCTGAAGCTCAGGTAGGGTAGCAGGGCGACCCGGCCGAGCTCGCCCAGCCGCGTCCCCCGCGCGGCGAAGCGGGCCTCGGGCATGGCCCGGCTCGGCCCGGCCAGCAGCGCCTCCATCCACTCCTCCCGGTACTCCGCGCCGTGGCCGTAGAAGAACACGTCCAGGTCCTCCTCCACCGCCACGCGGCTGAACAGGGCCGGGTCCGCAGCGTAGTGCAGCACGTGGACCTGGCGCGCCCCCAGGCGCTTCAGGTCCTCGACCCCGCCGCGCGAGTTCGAGAAGAAGGCCTGGTACTCCGCCAGGTCCGCGCCCGGGTAGATCTTGAACCCGCTCTGAAAGCCCGCGAAGCGCGGCAGGCTGGCCGGCACGTCGCCATCGTAGAAGTAGCTCGGCACGCCGTAGCGCTGCCGCAGCGCGGTTGGGATGCCCACCAACTGGTTGGGCGGCACGGTGAGCCAGAGCAGGGCGTCCGTGTCCGGGTGGCGCTCCAGGAGACCCGCGAGGTGGCGGCGCCACTTCGGCTTCGTCACCCCGTTCGCCAGCGCGCGCACGAGCCGGTCGGCTGGGCTCTCGCCGGCCGTTCTAGCGGTGGCCGGGGCCCTCCCGAGCCCACGGGCCAGGCGCTTGGCCAGCGCCACCGCGTCGCCTTCCCGCTGGCACGGGTTCGGGGCGGCGCTCCACCAGGGGGACTCGATGGCCGGCCCGTGGTAGGGCGTGGCCACCAACTCCACCCCAGCCTCGGCCAGCGCCTTCAGCAGTTGCCACCAGGAGGGCGTGCTGCTGAGCGGGGCGCGCAGGTCCAGGGACGAGCAAACGACGAGCAGCTTCATGGCTCGCTCCGGTGGACCTGGGGGCCTTCGTCGCGCAGCAGCTCGCGGATCGAGTGGAGCATGACGCCCACGAAGATGGCCAGGATGCCGACGATGCACAGCAGCACCGTGATCAGGGCGTAGCCCACCGCCAGGGTCAGGGTCGCCTCGTAGGTGCGTACCACGTGCAGGCCGAGCGCCAGGCCGGCCAGCAGGACCACCAGGCCGGGCGCGCTGAAGAACAGCAGGGGGCGGTGCTGGGCCACCAGCCGCAGCACGGCCTCCAGGACGCTCAAGCCCTGGCGAATCGGGCTGCGCTTGGTCGGCAGTTGGTAATGGACGTGGATCGGTACCTCCAGCACCGCCAGGCCAAGCGCCTTGGCCTCGAACTGCATCTCGGACTCGACCGAGAAGCCGGCGCGATGGAAGCTCATCCCTTGCAGCGCGCGGCGCGAGAAGGCGCGGAAGCCGCTCTGCGAGTCGGAGAGGTGGAGGCCCGAGCCGAGGTTGGTGGCCAGGGTGAGGGCGTGCTGGCCGGCCACGCGCCAGCGGGGGATACGGCTGTGTGCGCCCACGAAGCGCGAGCCCACCACCATGTCTGCCTGGCCGGCCAGGACCGGGGCCACCACCCGGCCCACCTCGGCGGGATCGTGCTGGCTATCACCATCCAGCAGCACCAGCGCCTCCACCTCCAGCTCGCGGGCGCGCTCGAAGGCCCGCCGCACCGCCGCGGTCTTGCCCACGTTGGCCGGGTGCCGCACCACGGCCGCGCCAGCCGCCTCGGCGACCTCCGCGGTCAGATCGGCAGAGCCGTCGTCGACCACGAGCACGCGGTACCCGGCAGCTCGCAGCTTGAGCACCAGGCTGCCGATGAACCGGTCCTCGTTGTAGGCCGGAATGGCAACCAGGACCCGCGCGGTGCCGGGCTCGACATCGGACTGCAGCGCCTGGACCTGAGCCACCTTGCCAGCTCCTACCTCGAAACCGCCCTGGTGGTCTGTGACTCGTCAATGGGCAGGTCCACCCGCCGCCCTGAAGGGCGGGCCTCAAGCCGCCAGGCCCCCAGGCCCGCCCTTCAGGGCGGCGGGTGTGGAAGTCATCAGATCAGCGGGCCACTAGCCCGGATTATTCATGGGCAGCGTTCTCGTAGCGCGGGGGCTTGTCCCCCGCCACCCCGTCCAGACG
>JACQUR010000294.1 GCA_016210245.1 Chloroflexota bacterium | reverse complement strand
CCGCCCCTGGGAGGAAGCTGCTAGAGCAAGTCCACGGTCGGCAGTACACGCGTGTACTGCCGACCGTGGACTTGCTCTAGCAGCTTCCTCCCAGGGGCGGAGGGTGCTGGAGGTACACTATGGCTGAGCGGCTGATTGAGGTGTTCGTGGAGATCCCGCGCGGGAGCCGCAACAAGTACGAGTACGACGACACGAGCGGGCGGATCGTCCTGGACCGGGTGCTCTACTCGTCGGTCCACTACCCGGTCGACTACGGCTTCATCCCCAACACGCTGGCCGAGGATGGCGACCACCTGGACGCGCTGCTGATCGTCAACGAGCCCACCTTTCCCGGGTGCCTGGTCCGCGCGCGCCCGATCGGCAAGCTGCGCATGCGCGACGAGGACGGCTCCGACCACAAGATCCTGGCCGTGCCGGTGGGCGACCCCCGCCTGGCGGACATCGACGACCTGGGCGACCTGGCGCCGCACTGGCTGCGCGAGATCGAGAACTTCTTCCGCACCTACAAGCTGCTCCAGGGCGTCGACGTCGAGGTGCGGGGCTGGGAGGGCGTCGACGCGGCCTGGCAGGAGATCGAGGCGGCCGTCGAGCGCGCCCGGCGCGCGGGCCACCGGGGAGTCTGAAGCGGAAAACCCGGCGCTCGGGCAGGAGCATGGCGTACAATGCGGGCAGGACCATGTTTGCCAACCCCCAGTCGTGGCTGCCGACGTTCAATACCGCCCTGATCGTCCTCAGCGCCGCCTTCCTGCTGGTGGGCTACTGCTTCATCCGCCGCAAGCAGGTCACCTTTCACCGTCGCAGCATGCTCACCGCCACCGCTTTCGCCGCCCTCTTCCTGGTAGTCTACGTCGCCCGGGCGCTGCTGTTCGAGACCAGGCTCTTCGCCGGCCAGGGGCTGGTGCGGACTCTCTACCTGGGCATTCTCGGCTCCCACACCGTCGTGGCCGTGGCCGTCGGCCCGCTGGCCCTGGTGACCCTCGCCCGCGCCCTTCGCGGCGACTTCGCCCGCCACCGCCGCCTGGCCCGCCTCACCCTGCCCCTGTGGCTCTACGTCGCCGTGAGCGGCTGGGCGGTCTTCCTGTTGCTCCACACCTTCTGAGCCGCCTCTTCCCGTGGCGAAGGACTCAGTGGACTGTGGACCTGGCTCAGAAGAAGATCTCCGCCAGTTGGTAGAGCGAGAGGTCAACCGTGCGGTTGACTCCGACGGCCTTCTTGATCTCCACCGGCACGACGTTCTGGCCCTTGATCGCAGACATGTACCCGAACTTCCCCTCGGTCACCAGGTCGACGGCCGCCACGCCCAGGCGCGTGGCCAGCAGGCGGTCGAGGGCGGACGGGCTGCCGCCGCGCTGCAGGTGCCCCAGCACGGTGGTGCGGCTCTCGAAGCCGGTCTGCTCCTCGATCACCCGCGCCAGGGTTTCGCCCACGCCGCGCCGGTCCAGGCGCACGTGGCCGAAGGCGTCGCGCTCGGCGATCGTCTCTTTGCCGGCCACCTCGGCCAACGTCACCCCTTCGGCGACGACGATGATGCTGAAGTCCTTGCCCAGGCTGCGTCGTCGCTCGAGGTGCTTGACCACCCGATCCACGGTGGTGGGGACCTCGGGGATGAGGATCAAGTCGGCTCCGCCGGCCAGTCCACCCACCACTGCCACCCAGCCCGCGTCGCGGCCCATGACCTCCACCACCAGCACGCGGTGGTGGGCGGTGGCGGTGGTGTGCAGGCGATCGAGCGCCTCGGCGACGATGGACACGGCGGTGTTGAAGCCGATGCAGTAGTCGGTCTCGGCCAGATCGTTGTCCATGGTCTTGGGCACGCCCACCACGGGCACGCCCTGCTCGTAGAGCCACTGGGCGACCGAGAGCGTGTCGTCGCCCCCAATCGCGATCAGCGCGTCGAGGCCCAGGCGCTCGACGTTCTGGAGCACCTGCTGCTGCAGCTCCGGGCTCTTGCGCGGGTTGGTGCGCGAGGTGCCGAGAATCGTGCCGCCCAGGTGCAGGATGCCCGAGACGGAGCGCAGGGTCAGCTCTTCGTACTCGCCCTCGCCGAGCAGGCCGGCCCAGCCCTTCTTGATCCCGATCACCTGGTAGCCGCGCTCGAAGGACCGGCGGGCCACAGCGCGGATGGCGGCATTCAGTCCAGGCGCATCCCCTCCCCCGGTAAGCACTCCAATCTTCATGTCTCTTCTCTGTCGGGGACGCGGGCGCCGCCCGCGGGTTCCCAATCCTCCTCACCGAAATGGGGGGCGCGAGGAGCGTGCCTCCCCTGTACTGGCGAGTCCCTCCTCTGCCATTATACGGTTTATAGGAAGCGCCTCTCGGGCGCGTCAAGAAAGCAGTGACGTTCCAGGACAGCACCGCGCCCACCGTCGAGCACAGCCTGCTCCAGGAGCAGCTCTGGTTGAGCCGCGCCCAGAAGGGGGACCACGCCTCCTTCAACGCCCTGGTGCTGGCCTACCAGCGCCAGGTCTACAACCTGGCCTTTCGCACCCTTGGCGATGCGGATGGTGCAGCAGATGCAACGCAGGATGCGTTCCTGTCCGCCTATCGGGCCCTTCGGTCCTTCCGCGGCGGGTCCTTTCGGGCCTGGCTGCTGCGCATCGCCGTCAATGCCTGCTACGACCGCCTGCGGCGGCAGCGGCGGCAGCCTGCTGACTCGCTGGAACGCCTGGTCGAGTCGCTGGGCGACGCTGCGCTGGCCCCGGACCCGGCGCCTGGCCCGGAGCCTGCAGCCCTGGGCGCGGAGACCGCGGCCCACCTCCAGGCGAGCATCCTGGCCCTGCCCGAGGAGCAGCGCGTGGTGGTGGTGCTCTCGGACGTGCAGGGCCTCAGTTACGAGGAGATCGCGGCCGTGCTCGGCCTCTCGCTGGGCACGGTGAAGTCGCGCCTGAGCCGCGCGCGGGCGAAGCTGCGCGAGTACCTGGTGGCGCGCGGGGAACTTCCGGGATGACGCGGGCGTCTTACTGAGGAGAGCAGGGGTGGACCAGGCTGTGGCGCACATGAGCGGGGCAAGGCACTTGAGCGAAGACCAGCGCGCCGAGTACGTGGACGGGCGCATGGCGGCCGAGACCCGGGCGGCGATGGAGCGGCACCTGGGCACGTGTGTGGCGTGCCAGGCTGGGGTCGAGCAGGACCGCGCCGTGGTCGCGCTGCTGCGCCGGCTGCCGGCGCTGGAGCCGCCTCGCTCGTTCGCCCTGCCCGCTCCGGTGGTCCGACCTGCCTGGGCGCGTACGGCCGCCTGGACCCGCCTCGCCTCGGGGCTGGCGGCTGCCTTCCTGGTGGTCTTGCTGGGCGTCGACCTGCTGGCCCCGCCGCGGACCGCGGCTCCCGCCTTCGCTCCCGCAGCCGACCTGCGCTCGACGGCGCTCTCAGCCGGCAAGCTGGCCCAGGAGACGGCGCCTCGATCCGCGGCGCCTGCGCCGGCCGCGACGGCTGCCCCGGCTGCTGCCGCGGCGCCGGCAGGTCCGACGGCGGCGCCCGCCCGGGCGGCGCCGGCTGCGGCGCCCGCCGCCAAGCCGGCCGCGAAGCCCGCCGAGCAGCCCGCGCCGGCCCTGCAGGCTGGCGCGCTGGCCCCGGAGCAGTCGGCGGCAGCGCCCCAGCCCCAGGCCGCGCCCGCCCCGGCTGGGGTCGAGGCGCGCAAGGCATCGGAGGCCGGGGCGCCCGCCGCACCCCTGGCCGACACGTCCGCGGCGTCCCGGGCCGAGGAGGGACGCCTGCAGGCCATGGGCACCCCGGCGCCCCTCCCGGAGGAGCAGGCTCAGCCCGGTCCGACCTGGGGACTCCGCCAGTGGGAGGCGCTGTTCGCGGCCCTGGCGCTGCTGCTCGGCGGCACGGCGTTCGTCCTCGGCCGGCGCGCCGGATGATTGGGTTGGAGGGTGAAGGGTGAAGGGTGAAGGGTGAAGGTGGGATCCCACCTTCACCCTTCACCCTCCAACCAGACAGAGGAGGCTACCGATGACAAGGCACGTGGCGGGCCTGGCCCTGCTCGCAGGCCTCGTGGTCGCGCTGGCGGCCATGCTCGTTCAGCTCAGTCCGCCCAACGCGGGCGCGCAGGTTCCAGAGCGGCTGCCGGAGCCGAGCGGCATCAGCGTCCTGGGTGAGGGCGTCGTCCTCGCCCCGCCGGACCAGGCGCGGAGCGTCTTCGGGGTGGAGGTGGTCGATCCGTCGCTGGCCACTGCCCAGCAGGAGGCCGCGAGCCGGATGTCGGCGGTGCTGGACCGGCTGGTGCAGGCGGGCGTGGACCCCAAAGATATCAAGACCGTCCGCTTCATCGTGCAGCCCGAGTTCGACAATCGCTCGGGCCAGCCAGTGCTGGCCGGCTTCCGGGTCTCCAACGCCGTGGCGGTGACGCTGAAGGACATCGACGCCGTCGGGCGCACCATCGACGCCGTGGTCGCGGCCGGCGCGGTCCGGGTGGAGGGCGTGTCCTTCGAGGTGGCCGATCCGTCCGGGTTGAAGGACCAGGCGCGCGAGCAAGCCATGAACAACGCCCGGGCCAAGGCGGAGCAACTGGCTCGCCTGGGCGGGGTGACCCTGGGCAAGCCGATTCGCATCGAGGAGTCCGACCTCGGCGGCGTGCGCCCGCTCCAGGCCGCTCCGGCCGCCCGTGCCGCGGCCGCACCGGAGACGCCGATCATGCCCGGCGAGCTGGAGATTCGGACCCAGGTGCAGGTGGTGTTCGCCATCCAGTAGGCAGGGCGAGCAGGGCGACGTCCAGGGCCAGGCGAGGGTTGGCGTTCAGCTCCAGGTCCTCGACGGCGCGCTGGAGAGTCGCCAGGGCAGCCCGTAGGTGCGGTGGCTCCAGGCGCCGCGCCACCTCGGCGAGCGCGTCGAGCTGGTCGGCGTGAACCACGCGCTGCTCCAACCCGAGTTGCACGCGCAGCGCGTCCCGCACCCACTCGCTCCACAGCCGCAGGGTCTCCCGCACCACCTGGGCATGCGCCGTCCACTGGTCGGCCAGCGCCCGGGCAAGCTGGAGGCGCTCGAGGCGACCGCCTTGCAGCGCCTGGCGAAGCTGCGCCAGGGCCTGGTCGCGGCGCTGGAGCGCCTCCGGCTGGGCGGCGGCCTCCACCGCCCAACCGATGCGCCCGCGCGCCAGGCGCGCCAGGTGCTGGGCGGCGTGCGGCTCCAGCGCGTAGCGCTGCTGCAGGTGGGCGGCGATCGCCGCTGCCGGCAGCGGAGCGAGCCGAATCTCCTGGCAGCGCGAGACGATGGTCGGCAGCAGCGCCTCTGCGTCCTGCGCCGTGAGCAGCAGGACCACGCCGGGCGGCGGCTCTTCCAGGGTCTTGAGCAACTGGTTGGCCGCGGTGTCGGAGAGCCGCTCGGCCTCAAGGATCAGGTAGCACTTGTACCTGGCCTCCAGCGGGCGCAGCGCCACCTCCGCCTGGAGTTGCTCGATCTCCTTGTAGGAGATCTTCGACCGCTCCTCCGGCAGCTCGATCGCCCGCACGTCCGGGTGGATGCCCCGCGCGATCAGGCGGCACGGGCGGCACGGCGTGCCTTCCCCCAGGCCGAGGCGGCAGGGTCCGGCAGGATTGGCGCAGTTCAGCGCCCGCACGAAGGCGCTGGCCAGGGTGGTCTTGCCCACCCGGGGCGGGCCGGTGAACAGGTACGCGTGGTGGACCCGACCGGCCGCCAGGGCGGCACGCAGCAGCGCGCCCGCGCGCTCGTGGCCGACGACGTCGTACACGCCGCGGACCTACATGCCGGTCAGCGGTGGGGGCTGGATGCGCAGATCGTTCACCACCCGTGTGACGCCAGACGCGCGCAGCGCCAGTTCCTCGGCTACCTCCCGGTCCTCGTCGGTGATGACCTCGCCGCTCAGGTGGACCACGCTGCCCTCGGCCACGACCTGCAGCCCGTGGACCCAGATGCCGGCGTTGCTCAGCAGCGTGGCCTCCACCCGGCTGGCCAGGGTTTCGTTGTGGAGCCGTTCGGCGCTGTCGGGCGTCAAGCTGAGGTTGACCCGCTCCACGGCGCCGGCCAGGATCTCTACTGCCTCCGGCACCCGCAGGCGGCTGGTGTTGACCACCAGGTCGTAGCGCGTCGGGTCGAGCCAGTCCACGTTGAAGAGGTAGCGCGCGTAGCCCGCGCGCTCGCGGTCGCCGTGTTGAATCGCGGACGTCGCGGCCTCACGGTCCATCGGCCCCGGCCGCTGGGGCGTCCCCGTCCGGGCGATGCGATCGACACGCACGCTCACCGGGCTGGTCACGAAGACGCGCAGCACGTGGCTGAAGTCGCGCAGCATGTAGGCGCCACCCATGCCGAGCAGGACGACGCGATCCTGGACGGCGAACTCCAGCATCGTGCTGCGGAGCACGACCCGGTAGCGGTGCCGCTCTTCGTTGAGTCGCTCCCAGAAACTGGGCTTCTTCTCCTCGATCTCCGGCACGCCGCTGGTGATCTCGAGCCCGCTGTACGCCTGGGCGGCACTCGTCAGCGCCAGCTTGTCCACAAACCGGTACCCCAGGCGCTCGGCCAGCGCTTGAGCGACCTCGTCGCCCAGGGATCCGAGTTGACGCGCGATGGTGATGGCAGCCATCTCTCACCCTCCCCCTGAGTTGCTCGATTCTACCATGCCGTCGCGGATGAGTGTCTAGACCAAGTCGACAGTCGACAGTTCACAGTCGACAGTCCGCTAGCCTCCTTTCGACTGTGGACTGTCGACTGTCGACTCGATAGAGAGCAGCCCCAACTCGCGGGCGCGAACGGCGGCCTGGGTGCGATCGGAGGCCCCGAGCTTGGCCAGGATGTGCTCGACGTGGGCCTTCACCGTGTTCACGCTCAGGCCCAACTCGCGCCCGATCTCGGGATTGGTCCGCCCCCGGGCCAGCACGCGCAGCACCTCCCGCTCGCGCGACGTCAGGTGTCCGGGCGGAGAGGCCGTCTGGTCGGCCAGCCGACGGAGCAACGGGGCCAGCTCCGCGGGCAGCAGGGGCGCGCCACTGAGCGCCTGGCGCGCGGCCTCGACGATCTGGCGCCTGGTGGCTCCCTTGAGCACGTAACCGGCCGCGCCTGCCTTGAGCGCCTCGAACAGGTAGTCGGGGTGCTCATGCATGGTCACGATGATCACGTTGGTGCCCGGACAGATTTGCTTGATCGCCCGGGTGGCCGCCAGGCCGTCGAGGTCCGGCATGCGCACGTCCATGAAGACCAGGTCGGGCTGCAGGCGGCGGCAGAGCCCCAGCGCCTCGCGCCCGTTCGCCGCCTCGCCTACCACCTCCAGGTCGTGCTCGCCCGTGAGCAGGCTCCGTAGACCGGCCCGCGCCAGGTCGTGGTCGTCCACGATCACCAGGCGGGCGGCCCCAGGCTGCCTGGGTGGCTGCGCTCCACGGGTCACGGGCGGCCTCTCCCGGCTACGTCTCCGACCCCTGGGGCGGGCAGCGGCACGTCCACCGCGATCCGCGTGCCTGCGCCCGGGCGGCTGCGCACCGTGCAGCGCCCGCCCAACAGTGCCACCCGCTCCTGCACGCCCAGCAGGCCCACCCGCTCGCTCGGGCCGGCGCTCGCCAGGACGGTGGACGGCTGGAAGCCCCGCCCCCAATCCCGTACCTCCAGCCGCACGGCCTGGCCGCGGCGCTGCAGCACCACCTGCGCGCGCGTGGTCTGGGCGTGCTTACGCGCGTTGGTCAGCGCCTCCTGAGCCACCCGGAAGAGCGTCGTCTCGACCCCGGGCGGCAGCCGCTCGGCGCCCAGTTCGTCCTCGAACCCGATCTGCCATCCCTCGGCGCGCAGCCGCTCCACCTCCAGGCGGAGCGCCGTGGCCAACCCGAAGTCGTCCAGGGCTGTGGGCCGCAGGCCGGCGATGACCTGCCGCGCCTCCCTCACCGTGTACTGCGCCAGCTCGCGCGCGCGGGCGAGCTCCTGCCGCGCCTGCGCCGAGCGAGGGCGGGTCTGCGAGGCGAACGCCTCCAGGTGCTGCTGCGCGGCCGCCGCCACCTGGGCCAGGCCGTCGTGGATCTCGTAGGCCACGCGGCGCCGTTCCTCCTCCTGAGCGGCCAGCAGCCGTCCGACCAGGCCCTGCAGCCGGCGCTCGCGCTCGGCCAGCTCCCGGTACAGGCGCGCGTTCTCCAGCGCGCTCGCCGCCTGGTTGGCCAGACTGCCCAGGGCCTCCGCCGTGGCTTCCCCTCCGAGCTGCGCGCCGTAGACCTCCAGGACGCCGACCGTGTGGTCCTGCACGCGCAGCGGCAGGCACCACCCGGCCAGGTGCCCCGAGTGGCGCTCTCGCCCGGGCAGGAGAAAGAACGTGGCCGCGCCAGCCGCCAGCGCCGCCTGGCGCGCAGCCCGGGCCGGGCGCGTCCGCTGCGCCCGGCGCCAGACCGCCTCGGGGCCAATGGTCTGCCAGACGCGCAGGTGGCCGCGCTCGTTGCGCAGGCTAAGGGCGCCGGCCTCCAGCGCGGACACGCGCTCCGCGATCTGCAGCAGTCTCGCTCCGACCTGGGTGAACTCCAGGCTCGAGTTCAGCACCTGGCCGGCCTCCTGGAGCGCGAGCAGCGTGTCCAGGCTGCGCTGGAGCCGTTCCTGGAGTTGGGCGCTCTCGACCACCGCCGCCAGCTCGGCCGCCAGCAGTTGGAGCAGGTCCAGGTCGTCGGCGTCCAGGCGCCGCGCCCCGGTCGCGCGCTCGAGCGCGAGCGCTCCGATCGCCCGATCGTGCGTAGCCACCAGCGGCAGGCAGATCGTGGAGGCCAGGGGCGCAGCCGGCCCCCGCCCGGCGCGCCCGTCCAGCAGCAGCGGCCGGCGCTCCTGGATGGCCCGCCGGACTGCGCCGCGGAGGTCGCTCGCTGGCGCGCCGAGGTCGGCAGCGTCCGCGCCGATAGCAGCGCCGACCTCCAGCGAGCCATCGAGACACGCCAGCAGAATACTGCCACGGTCGTAGCCGCCGAAGGCCACCGCCCGCTCCAGCGCGAGCTGCAGCAGCGCGTCCAGCCCGCGGGTGGCAACCACGTCCTTGCCTGTCTCCACCAGCCACCGCAGGCGCGCTGCCCTGTTGCGCGCTGCCTCGTACGCGCGGGCCCGCTCTTCCTCGGCCCGCTTACGCTCGTGCATCTCCTCCAGCAGATCCTTGATCGCGAGTTCGGCCTGGGCGATGCCCTCGGCCACGCGCTGCTCGAGCTCCGCGTTCAGGGCGCGAAGCTGCTCCTCGGCTCGCTCGCGCTGCCGGTCCTGCGCCTGCAGCTCTGTGACCGCGGCCTCGAGCTGCGCCGTTCGCTCGACCACGCGTTGTGCGAGCTCCGCGTTCAACGCACGAACACGCTCCTCTGCCCGCTTGCGCTCTCTGACCTGGTCCTTCAGGTCTTCGACGAGGGCCTCGAGCTGGGTGGGCGTATCCGATGAACCGTCGACTTCCATTGCCTCCGCCTCGGCCTGGGGGACCGCACACCATGCTAGCGCCGTAGCATCGGAGGTACGGATCGCAGCTCTTCCGGCGCCCGCTCGTCCGTCTCGGCTAGGTCCGATGCGTGGACGAAGACCCCGTGGGCCTGCACCGAGCGTACTGGAGCGGGGCGAGGATGCGTGAGGGTGCTACCCCCCATATCGAGCGGGGAGTTTGGTTCAGACCTCCCACTCGCCGCGCTCGAGCCGCCTGCGCCTGGCCCGGACGCGGACCAGGCGGAACCAGAAGAGCGCGGGCCCGGCGACCAGCAGGACGACGATCACGACCAGGAGCCAGTTGGTGGCGATCAACAGGCCGAGGGCATCGCCGGCCGGGTGGGCGTTGAGCAGGATGACCAGCGCCGTCCCCAGCTTGAAGCAGACGACGATGCCCACCAGCGTCCACACCGCGGCGCGACCTTCCATGCTCTTTTGCCTCTGGCCCTACCAGATCGGGCGGGGCACGTTGCGGTAGCGGTCCAGCTCGGGATACTGGCGGCTCTCCAGGAGCGCGTGCAGGCGACGGGAGAAGGCCTCCACCTCGGGGCTGGCCAGGTACTGGCGGAGCGCGCGCCGCAGCGCCTCCATCCGCCTGGGGCTGCTCTGCAGCGCCTCCAGGGGGCTCAGCAACCGCTCGGGGATCGGCTGGCCGCAGAAGTCCCAGATCACCGTGCGCAGCTTCGGAACGGTGTGGAAGGTCAGGCCGTGGTCGATGCCCCAGACTTTGCCGTCCTTGCCCAGCAGACAGTGCCCGGCCTTGCGATCGGCGTTGTTGGCCAGCAGATCGAAGAGCGCGATTCGCTGCAGTTCCTCCTGCCGCTCGGCCCGGAAGTCGAAGAAGTGGGTGCTCTCGTCGGCGTCGATGTGAAGCTGCAGGCTGCCAATGCCGTGCGGGCCGGTGCGGATGACGGTGGGAGGGATGAAGTCCCAACCCAGCAGGCGACAGGCCACGTAGGCCGCCCGCTCGCGCAGGTAGAGGGTACCGGCTGGGAAGTCGTAGAGCGGCGCCTCGCCCCGGCGGGGCTTGTAGATCGCCAGGCCGCGCGCTCCCTGCTCATCGGCGAGCGAGACGACGAAGGCATCGTTGGAGCCCCAGGGGATCAGCTCGCAGGCTGCGATCTTGCCCCTGGCCAGCAGGGCAGGCGCCTCCTCGAGGCCGGGCACCGAGTCTGAGAACGGGTGCTGGCGGGGATCGGACACGCGCCCCTCACGAGTGCTGAGTGCTGAGTGCTGAGTGCTGAGTGCTGAGTGGTCGCTGAGGAGTATTGTAAGCTCGTGCTGCCTGGGAGCGCAGGCGACGAGTATGCCAGGTTTCGGGGGTGTGACCAGTTTCTGTGCAGGCGGTCGCTGAGCCGTAGGGGGCGACGGCCCTGTCGCCCCCTACGACCTCCACGCACAAGAACTGGGCGGACCCGGTGTCGGTGTCCGGGGGTCGTAGGGCCGACCCGGCGAGCCGCACCGGCTCGCGCCTTGCACTACTGCACCTGCAGGACGCGCTCCCGCCAGGCAGGTGGGAAGATGAGCCTATCGACCGGACGACCGGTCGGCCGGAGACGGGAGGGGAAAGACGATGGTGCCAGCGCAGCAGCAGGTCCCGGCGGGCATGGCCATGGCCGAGAAGGCCCTGGCTCGCGCCGCCGGCCGCCAGCACGTGGCCGCGGGTGAGTTTGTCACCGCCAGCATCGACCTGGTGATGACCCACGATATCTTTGCCGCCGACGTCTTCGGTCTGCTCGCCGAGGCGGGGATCAGCCGCGTGTGGGATCCGGAGCGGGTGGTGGTGGTGTTCGACCACCTGGTGCCCGCACCTACCATTGCGGCCGCGGAGGCCCAGCGCCGGGCGCGCGAGCACATTGCCCACTTTGGCGTGCGCCACTTTTACGGCGAGCGGGCCGGCATCTGCCACCAGGTGCTGGCCGAGAAGGGCCACGCGCTGCCAGGCCGCCTGCTGGTGGCCACCGACTCGCACACCACGACCGTGGGCGCGCTGGGCACGGCTGGCACGGGCATCGGCACCTCCGAGATGGCCTACGTCCTGGCCACCGGCCGGCTGTGGTTCAAAGTGCCGGAGACCATTCGCGTGGAGCTCGCAGGCCAGCTCCCCGCCTGGGCAACCACGAAGGACCTGGTCCTCTTCCTGGCCGGGCGCTACGGGGCAGACGTGGCGCGCTACTGCGCCCTCGAGTATGGCGGACCGGGCGCGGCCTCGCTCAGCGTGGATAGCCGCCTGACCGTCTGCAACATGGGCGTCGAGCTGGGAGCCAAGTTCGCCTTCTTCGAGGCGGACCAGGTCACGCTCGCCTACCTCGCCTCGCGCACCTCCGAGCCGCTGGAGCCGTTCGGCCCCGACCCCGGCGCGCGCTACCGGACGACGTACCACCTCGACCTGAGCAGCCTGGAGCCCCAGGTCGCCCTGCCGCACAACATCGACAACGTGCGCCCGGTGAGCGAAGCGCTTGGCCTGCGGATCGACCAGGCCTTCGTCGGCTCCTGCACCAACGGGCGCCTGGAGGACCTGGAGGCCGCGGCCACCATCCTGCGCGGGCGGCAGGTTCACCCGAGCGTGCGGATGATTGTGGTGCCCGCCTCACAGGAGGTGTACGCCGAGGCGGCCCGGCGCGGGCTGCTGGAGGTGTTCTCGCAAGCTGGGGCCGTGGTCCTCAGCCCGGGCTGCGGCCCGTGCTTCGGCGGCCACCAGGGGCTGCTGGCGCCGGGCGAGCGGTGCATCGGCACCCACAACCGCAACTTCCGCGGGCGCATGGGCAGCCCTCAGGCCGAGATCTATCTGGCCTCCCCTGCCACCGTGGCGGCCTCGGCCGTAGCCGGAGCGATAGCGGATCCGAGGGAGTTGTAGTGACGGGAGGGGAGGCCGGACCTAACCCCCCGGCCCCCTTCCCTGCCAGGGAAGGGGGAGTCCCTCCGCCCGCTGGCCGGCTCCCCCTTCCCTGGCAGGGAAGGGGGCCGGGGGGTTCGGTCCGGCCCCTCACGCTACTGCCACGGCCTCGAGCTGGAACACGAGCTGGTGCTCGT
>JACQUR010000292.1 GCA_016210245.1 Chloroflexota bacterium | reverse complement strand
TCGCCACTACAGCCTGATGGATATCGAAACCGCCAACCTGATCGGGGTCTATCGGTCACAGGTAGCCGCGCTGCGCGATGTCCTCGACACGGTTCGGCGCTACGGGCGCGACTCCCGCGAGGTCAGGTCGCTGGCGCTGGCGCGGGAGGATACGCCGCCCGAGCAGGGGCTGATCGCGGCCGGGCTGGAGTTGGCCGACCTGGCGCTCCGGAAGTGCGGCCGGGCTCAGTCCGCAACGGCCCGCCGCATGGTGACCCGGTAGAGTACGGCGGCTTTCGGAAGGGCGCAGCCGGGCGGTGGGGCGAGGACGCCCCGCCTATCACGTAGACGATGCGCGAGGCGTCCTCGTCCTGCTGCCCGGCCAACGAGGGCTCGATCCTGGTGCAGACCGCTGCAGACCAACAGCGCGGACTTCCCACGGGCGACAGCTTGCCGGTGGAGAGTACGTACGGTAAGATATCGTAAGTACGCGCGTGCGCTGGGGACGCCTGGTGGGAGTTGCAGATGAGGTCCCTGGGCACGTTGGAGGTGCGACGTGCGCCGAGCGCTGGCTGCAGGACGTGCGGTGTTGGTCAGCCGCAATGGCAACTCGCGGACGCTGACCATTCCGGCCGAGGTGGCCGAGCGGGAGCAGATCGAGGTCGGGGAAACCTTCTACGTGGAGGCTGGGCCGGAAGGCCTCTTCTATCGGCGGGCAAAAGGCCTGCTTCCTGGCCGCCGCTTCGTGGGCGAAGGCGCGGAGCGCTTCCTGGCGCTTCCAGAAGGCGCAGCGCTGGCGGCCGGCGAGGACCCCGCGCCGCTGGCTCCAATTGACTGGGACTACTGATGGGCTGGCCACCCGGGCGCGGGGAGGTCTTGCAGGCCCCTGTGCCGCAGCGGCCCATCTTCCAGGGAGACGTGTTTCGTGACGGGCCCATCGTGAAGGCCCAGCCGGGCGATCGGCGCGAGGTGGACCCCAGGATGAGCGTCGAGCGCCGCACGGTCGCCGTCATCGGCTACCCGTGTGAGATGTACGCCCAGGGGGTCCTCACCCGAGTGCAGAGCGTGGCGGTCGTGCGCGAGGCGCACAAGCTGGGGGTCCCGGAGAACTGGCTCGGGGCGTTCGGCGTCTGTCCGGTGCCGGACCTCTTTGGCGATGGCGCGCTGTGGGCGGTGGACTTCCGGTCCATCAGCCCGGTCGACCGGGCCTACCTGAGGCCGGACCACCGTCTCGCCTGCCTGACCGAGTGGGGCTGGGCCTACCTCCGCCAGCGTCTTGCCCTGTACTACACTCGCGCCGCGATCACGATCGCCGACCTTCTAGAGGCGGGTAAGCCCACCTGGCAGGAAACCCAGCTCTGGCAGCACTGGAACGAAAGCGGCCGGGCTCCCGGTGAGTTCCAGGCCTGGCTGGACGAGTTCGATCCCAACATCGGTTTTCCCCGACGGGTGGCCCTGCAACGCGGCCTGTACCAGGTGCTGTACGCAACCTTTGTCGGCGGGCCGCCACGCGGATCGCGCGGAGTGGACCCGCGCCAGGGTTAGGCTTCCTGGCCCGGACGCTCCGTCGGCCTGCCACAGCGAAGCTGCACAGGCGGGCCGCCTGTGCCACCGGGCTGGTCCACTGGTGGCACAGGCGGGCCGCCTGTGCCTGTGCGGGTGGGCGGAGACGCCCGCCCCACCTGGTTTGGCTCAGCCCCCTGCGAGGCGCAGGAGAGCAGCGCAGCCAGCCTCACTCCACTCCTGCCCGCCGGGCGCTGATCCGGTAGGTCCGGCCCGACGGCTGCACCTCGAACTGCTCCTCCAGAATGGGGCTGCGGCCGAGCAGGTACACCGGGCGGCGGGCGAGCTCGACCTCGACCAGGGCGACGATCTCGGCCTGGATGCGCTCGGCCATCGCCCCGCCATCCACTACCCCCTCGCGGCGCAGGCGGCTGACCCGACCCAGGCCGTAGAGGCCCACGTCGTACAGCCATACGTCCGGGCGGAGGCCCTCGACGATCTGGACGTAGTACAGGGGGGTGATGTCCAGCCAGCTCCCCAGAGCCAGCGCGTTGGGCGGCAGCTCGGCCATGACCGCCTCGGCGTAGCGGCGGGCGGCGTAGTCCTGGCTGGCATCCAGGCGCGGGTAGTTGACCACCAGGGGCACCAAAGCCAGGGCGGCCAGGGCGAGGCGGACGTCGCGCTCGGCCGTGGCGCGCCACTGGGCGAGGGCGCGCAAACGCTCGGCCCAGCGCGGCGCCAGCCAGGCCAGGGCCACCCCAACCCACACGCTCCAGACCAGGTAGGCCGGCAGGAACATGGTCTCCTTGTTGGGCACGTTGTAGTTGACGTAGAAGACGACGTGGGCCAGGAAAAGCGCCGCCAGGGCGGCAGCTACGCCCGGCCTGGCTCGGAACAGGACGCCCAGGCCCACCAGCCCGAAGATGGCTCCCACCCCGAAGAAGCTCTCCCAGAGCCAGGTGGCGAAGCGGCCCACCTCGCCCGGCAGGGCGGCCGGGCTGTAGGCGAACATGGCGTAGCTGAAGGCATGGCCTCCGACCATGGCCCACAGGTCGGCGGGGTCGGCCAGGTCCAGGCCCAGCACGCGGGCGTAGTCCAGCCGCGGCTGGGCCAGGTAGCGCAGCGGCAGGTACAGGTAGGTCGAGAGCCCGAGCGCGAACAGGGCGGCACAGGAGAGGAGCACGCGGCTCCAGCGCGCCACAGCAGGTTGCGTGAGCGTCGAGCCTGTGTCGGTGGGGCGGGCGTCTCTGCCCGCCCGTGGCCCGGTGGCGCGGACGAGCGGGCCAGGATCGGTGGGGCGGGCGTCTCTGCCCGCCCGTGGCCCGGTGGCGCGGACAGGCGGGCCAGGACTGGTGGGGCGGGCGTCTCTGCCCGCCCGTGGCCCGGTGGCGCGGACAGGCGGGCCAGGACTGGTGGGACGGGCGTCTCTGCCCGCCCGTGGCC
>JACQUR010000284.1 GCA_016210245.1 Chloroflexota bacterium | reverse complement strand
GGTCAGTAGTCAGCAACTACTGACCACTGACCACTCACCACTGACCACTCACGACATGGCCAGGATGACCTTGCCGAAGCTCTGGTTGGACTCCAGGTAGGCGTAGGCGGCGCGCACGTCGGCCAGGGGGAAGACGCGGTCGATGATCGGGCGCAGGGCGCCGGCCGCCAGGAGCGGGTTCACCTGGGCGGCGAAGAGCTGGGTGGCCAGGATCTTCTCCTCCAGCGGCCGGCCGCGGAGCAGGGTGCCCATCAGCCGCGCGCGCTTGCCCTGGAGCAGTCCGAAGGGCAGCGGCTCGCTGGAGCCACCCATGGCCGCCAGCACCACCACGCGCCCCTTCATCGCCAGGGCAGCGAGATTGCCAGCCAGATAGGGCCCGCCCACCGAGTCCAGCACCACATTCACGCCCCGGCCATCCGTCTCGGCCTGCACCGCTTGGGCGAACCCCTCGGCCGCCAGCGCCACGTCCAGGCCCAGCTCCCGCGCTCGCTCCAGCTTGGCCGGGGTGCGGCTGGTGCCGAAGGAGCGCGCGCCGGCGACGCGGGCGAGCTGGACGGCGGCCGTGCCGACGCCGCTGCCCACGGCGTGGATGAGCACCGATTCGCCCAGGGTCAGGCCGGCCTGGGTGAAGAGCCCGTCGTGGGCGGTGATGAACACCTCTGGCACGCCCGCGGCGGCGATCGTGTCCAGCCGCTCCGGGATCGGCACCACCATCCGCTCGTGGACCACCACGCGCTCGGCCTGGCCGCCGCCGCCGATGATGCCATACACCCGCTGTCCCAGCCGGGTGCCCTGCACGCCCGGGCCCACGGCCTCCACCTCGCCGGCGAACTCGAGGCCCGGCACGTTGGCCAGGCTGCCCGGTGGCGCCGGGTAGCGCCCGTGGCGCTGGTTGATGTCGGCGCGATTGAGCCCGGCCGCTCGCACCCGCACCCGCACCTGCTCCGGCCCGGGCTCCGGCACCGGCAGCTCCTGGACCTCCAACACCTCGGGGCCGCCGGGCCTGGTGATGACCACCGCTCGCATCATCGAGACACCTCTTTGCGATTGCAGATTTGCGAGTGCAGATTTGAGATTTGGGAGTGCAGATTGTTCAATCTGCACTCTCAAATCTCAAATCTGCACTCGCCGTGTTTCCGTGGTGAACTGCCCTGTCACAGCGTACCGCGATCCATCTCCGAGATCCGGACCAGGTGCGCGCGCATCAGGGCGCGGCTGCGCTCGGGGTCGCGTTCGGCGATCGCGGCCATAATGGTGCGGTGATGGTCGATCACCTCGGCCCCTGCCTCCCGCGAGGTGTCGATCAACGAAGGATGGCGCTGGCGAGAGGTCTCCAGGAGGTCGGTCATCAGGCCGACCAGCAGTTCCAGGACCGGGTTGCCGGTCATGCGGGCCAGCAGGAGGTGGAGGTCCAGGGCCGGGGTCATGGGCTGGCTGGCGCGCAAGATCGCCTCGGAGCGGGCGATGCTGCGCTCCAACTCCGCTACCCCGAGCGGCGTGGCCCGCTCGGCGGCTATGGCGGCGATGGCCGGCTCCAGGAGCAGGCGGGCCTCGTGCAGGTTGGACACCTGCGAGCCTTCCAGCCGCAGCAGGGTGTAGAGGGCCTGGTTCAGCAAGCGCGGGGAGGCGCGGCGCACGAACGCGCCGCCGGCCGCGCCGCGCCGCATCTGGAGCAGGCCAACGCTCTCGAGGCCCTTCAAGGCCTCGCGCACGACGTTGCGGCTGACGCCAAACTGCTCCGCCAGCGCCTTCTCGCTGGGCAGGCGGTCGCCGGGCTGGTAGCGCCCGTCCAGGACGGCGTGGCGGATCTCCCGGGCGACCCGGGCCCAGAGCCGCTCCGAGGCCAGGGAGGAGAAGCCCCTGGCCCGCGGCTGGTCGGGCGCTGCCCCGTCCCGCGGCTCGGGTTCGTCGAGCATGAAGGTAGTATACCTGTACCGGCCGGAACGGGTCTGAGTGGTATCAGAGCAGCGGCCCCTCGGAGAGTTCCTCCGAGGCCTCCAGGGTGGCGAGCGCCTCCCGGGCCGCCTCGGCCACGCCGGGGTCGAGGTCCTCGACGGCGTAGAGCAGCGCTTCTTGGGCCTCCTCGCCGCCGATCTGGCCGAGGGAGCACAGGGCAGCCACCCGGACCTCCTGGCTGGCGTCGTCCACCAGCTCGATCAGCCGCGGCACCGCCCGCTCGTCCTCGATCTCGCCCAGGGCGGTGGCTGCCTCGGCCCGCAGCTCGGCCTGTGGGCTCTGGCTGTAGTCCAGCAGGCGCTCCAGGTACCGTGGGTCGGCGCTGCGGCCCAGGGCCCGCACGGCGGCCTGCTCCAGGGCGGGGTGCTCCAGCGCCTGCTGCACGACGGCCTGGGCCTCTGGAGCGCTGAAGTAGCCCAGCCCGGCCAGCGCCTGGGCGCGCACGCCCGCGTCCTCGCGGGCGTCCTGCGCCCGGGCGGCCAACACCGCCTGGAGGCGGGCGGCGGCCGGCTCGTCGAGCAGGCCGACCTCGGCGCGATAGGCGAACGGCGCGAGCGCCTCGGCCGCGGCCGCGCGCACCTCCACCGAGGGGTCACGCTCCAGCAGGTTCAGCAGCGCCAGCAGGAACTGCTCGGTCTCGTCCTCCCGGCTGGTCCGAATGGCCGCTGCCCGAACCGCCGGGGCAGGATCGTGGAGCACGGCACGGTAGAGCGGGTTGAAGTCCAGCCGCAGGTTGGTGGCGGCCAGGTCGTCCAGCGCCGCCAGGACGTGGAGGCGAGCAGGCTCGCTCAAGCGCGTCCAGGCTGCCAGGAAAGCAGCGGTCTGGCCAAAAGGCAGGTCTGCGAGCGTCGCCTGCTGGACCTCGCCGATCGGCTGGCCAGCGGCGAGTGTTTCAAGGATGGATGCGAAGGTTTCAGCCATGTTTCTCCCGACGCTCCAGACCAAGGCCAGGGTGAAACCCTCGTGGTTTCGCTGGCGAGGGGACGTTCACCACGGAGCCACGGAGACACGGAGAGCTTTCTGAATACAAGATACAAGACTCCGTGGCTCCGTGTCTCTGTGGTGACCGGTCCTCTCCGGAGGGGACGTTCACCGTGGCTTGTGGATCCCGCTTTGGCGTCAGTTTAGTACGCGCGGGCGAACAGCGCCTGGGCCTGGCCCGGGCGGCCGCACCAGGTACACGGTCCCTTCGCCGCCTCGGTGTCCAGGGGGAGGCAGCGGACGGTGGCGCCCGTCTCGTCCTTGATCCGGGCCTCGCACGCCGCGTCGCCGCACCAGTCGGCCAGGATGAACCCGCGCGGGCCCTCCATGACCCGGCGGAACTCCTCGCCCGAGGTCACGCGGCGGGTGTTGGCCGCGCGGAACTGCAGCGCGCGCTGGAAGAGCGCGCCCTGCACGGCCTCCAGCTCGGCCGCCACCCGCGCCTCCAGCCCGTCCCAGGGGACGGGCTGCTTCTTGCGCTCGAGGTCGTCGCGCCGCACCAGCGTGACCTGCCGGGCGCGCAGGTCGCGCGGGCCCAGCTCCAGACGAATGGGCACTCCCCGCATCTCCCACTCGTTGAACTTCCAGCCGGGGCGCTTGTCGCTCCAGTCCGCCTCCACGCGGAAGCGCGGGCTCAGCGCGCTGGAGACCTTGTCGACCGCCTCCCGCAGCGCCGGCTCGTCCGCGTCCTTGCCATGGATAGGCACAATGATCACCTGCACCGGGGCGATGCGGGGCGGCAGGATCAGCCCGGAGTCGTCGCCGTGGACCATGATCACCGCGCCCACCGTGCGGGTGCTCAGGCCCCAGCTCGTCGTCCAGACGTGGCGCCGCTCGCCGTCCAGGTCCTGGAAGGTAATGTTGAACGCCCGGGCGAAATTCTGGCCCAGGTGGTGGCTCGTGGCCGACTGCAGCGCCCGACCGTCCGGCAGCAGCGCCTCGATCGTGTAGGTGTCCACGGCGCCCGGGAACTTCTCTGACTCAGACTTGCGGCCCTTGACCACCGGAATCGCCAGCTCCGCCTCGACGAAGTCGCGGTAGACCTCCAGCATACGCATAGTCTCCTCGACGCCGTCCTCCTCGGTGCGGTGGGCGGTGTGCCCCTCCTGCCACAGGAACTCGGTGGTGCGCAGGAACGGCAGGGTCCGCTTCTCCCAGCGCACCACGCTGCACCACTGGTTGATCAGCATCGGCAGGTCGCGCCAGGACTGGATCCACTTCGAGTACATGGTGCCAAAGATGGCCTCGGAGGTGGGGCGAACGGCCAGGCGCTCCTCCAGCGGCTCGGTTCCGGCCTCGGTCACCCAGGCCACCTGGGGCGCGAAGCCCTCCACGTGCTGTGCCTCTTTGACCAGGAGTGACTCCGGCAGTAACAAGGGAAAGTAGGCATTCTTGTGCCCGGTCGCCTTGAAGCGCGCGTCGAGCAGGGCGGTCATGTTCTCCCAGAGAGCATAGCCGTAGGGGCGGATGACCATGAAGCCACGGACCAGCCAGTAGTCGGCCAGTTCCGCCTTGGCGATCACGTCCGTGTACCAGCGCGAGATGTCTTCGTGCTTCTTCGGCAGTTCCTTGGCGAACTCCTTGTCTTCCATGACCACGCTCCTCGGGAGTTGGCGCGGGCGGTGCAGCGCGAGGCAAATACAAATAAATGAAGTGCCCCTCCTGCGCAGGAGGGGCCGCGAGTGCCGCGGGCTTGGGATTTGGTCGAACCGCCCGGTGGCGATGCTGCTATTGCATTCTAGCGAAGGGTCTTCGGGGGTAGCAACCAGAGGACCTCCCCTCGATCCGTGGATTCACACGTCAAGCGCCATCAACCATTGGTTAAGGCGCTGGACGTGAGAATCCACGGATCGAGGGGAGGTAGTGGCGCACGATGGCGATC
>JACQUR010000283.1 GCA_016210245.1 Chloroflexota bacterium | reverse complement strand
GTCCAGTCCCCAGCGCGCCACGGTCCAGAAGCACCAGGGTAGCGGGAGGGGCATACCGGGTGGACTCCAGGGGGCTCGAAGCACTGGCCTTCGCCGCACACGCAGCCGGCGAGGGACGGATCGAGCCTCTGGCTCATGTCAGCCAGGCCGGAATATTGACATGAAAACCCAGGGGTAACCCTGCAGGCGATCGCCGTTGCGCGTGCTAGACTGCGGCCATCCAGGATTCGGAGGAAAGGTCCGATGGACCGTACCTGGCGGGTCGCGGCCAGAGTCGCAACGAGGCTCCGTTGCCCGTCCCTGGCACCGGGGCTGGGGCGCTGCAGCGTGGGGCCTGGGCCTCCAGTTCTGCTCGTCGGGGTCGTGGTCTTCGCTCAGGTGCTGGTGGCCTGCAGCCCGGCGGGAGCGGCGACGCCGGAGGCGGCTACGCCTGTGCCCGCTGCGCCGACCCGGACATTGCCACCAGGCGTTCCGACGCCCACGCGGCTGCAACTCGCCTGTCCTAGACTGCACGGCGCCCTCGTGCATTTGCTGGAGGCGCCCGATCCTGCTGCCTACGCCCAGCGGGCGGCGCTCCGCTACGAAGACGGGCGCGTGTTCGTGGCTATCTCGCATCAGGCGCCTGCGGACGATCTTGCGCAACGCTACGGCCTCCGGGTGCCGCTGCCGCCGAGTCTGTCTGGGTATCTCGAGGCCTGGGCGCTTCTCGCCACCCTCTGCGACCTGTCCAACGATCCTCGAGTGCGGTTGGTTGACCCCGTGACGATGATGCAGAGCCCCAAGCCAAGCCGGCCCAAGTAATGAAGGATTCGGAGGGTTCTATGCGTGCAACTCTACGCCTCGGCTCACTGGCCCTCGTGGTTCTGGCAGTGGTCCTCCTCCAACTGGCCGATAGCTCCAAACCGGCCGCTCACGCCCAGGCGGCCAGCCCCACGAACGTCGCGGCCGCCTCCCCGACGCCAACCCCCGTTCCGCCCACTCCCACGCGGGGTGCCCCCACCGCTACACCACGCCCGACGACGACTGGCACCGCCACACCCACCCCCACGGGCGCAGCCCTGCCGGCCTGGGTGCTGGCCCTCAAGCCTCCTTCGGAACGCTGGGATTCGCAACTCTGGCAGCTCTTTCAGGCGCATCAGCAGGGAGCGCTGGCCGAGAAAGCTCGAGGAATGGGCCTCCAGCCGATCCAGTTGGACGGCGACCGCGTGCTGGCCAGCATCATCCCTGAGCCGGGCCAGGCGGGCGCCGCCGCCGCCGCCGTGGCGGCCGCCGGCGGCCGCGTCACGGGCAGGTCGGACGACCTGAACCACATGGAGGCCTACGTGCCGGTGGCTGCGCTCCCCTCCCTGGTCCAGGCGAAGGCCATCCGTTGGTCGGCCCTGACGCCGCTGATGCTGCCCGCGGCGCTCAGCCAGGGTGTTGCTCAAACCCACGCTCAGGCGTGGCATGACGCGGGCTTCACCGGAGCCGGGGTCAAGGTGGGCATCATCGACATAGGGTTCACGGGCTACGACGCCCTTCGCGGACAGGACCTGCCCGCTACGGTGGATACCACCTGCTCGCAAGTTCTGCCCGCGGATGGAGGAGACGAACCGGGCAAGCACGGCACGGGCGTGGCGGAGATCGTCTACGACATGGCCCCCTCAGCCCAACTCTTCCTGGCTAGAGCTCTCACTGCTGAACACATGAGCCAGGCCGAGAACTGTCTGGCAGGCAAAGAGGTGCAGATCATCAACTACTCGGGCGGCTGGATCTACAACCGCGTTGTCGGCGGCCCGGGCAATGGGACGGGGCCCGTGAACGATACCGTGAACCGCGCCACGTCCCGGGTCCCCAGCATCTTCTGGGCCAACAGCGCCGGCAACCAGGCCCAGAACCACTGGCGCGGCGACTGGAACGATCCGGACAACAACAGTCGACTGAACTTCTCTGGGAACGACGAACGGCAGGACGTCTTCATTGCCCCAGGGGGCACCATCAACGTCGCCCTGCGCTGGAATGACCCCTGGGGCGGTGGGTGCAACGACTACGACCTCTGGCTCTGGGACGACGCGGGGCAACTGGTCGAGCGGAGCGATACCAGGCAGGTCTGTCCTGGCGGACCGCCGCCCGTGGACAGCTTGTCCCATACTTCTCCAGCAGGTGGGTGGCACTACATCGAGGTGGTCCGCGTGGGCGGGGCTAGCCCCAATGTCCTGGAGCTCATGACCTACGGGCACCCACTGGAGTACAAGGTCGCCAGCCATAGCCTGATTCACCCGGCCGACAACGCCAGCACTGGCATGGCCAGCGTGGGCTCGGTGACCTGGTGCAACGAGGTCGCGCTCGAGCTGGTCAGCTCCCAGGGACCGACCACCGATGGCCGCACCAAGCCGGACCTGGTCGGCCACAGCTACGTGGACACGGCGATCTGGGGCCCAAGCAACAACTGCACCAGCCCCAACGGCTTCTACGGCACCTCGGCCGCCTCGCCCCACGTGGCGGGCGCAGCTGCGCTGGTGAAGTTCCGGTATCCGACCTACACCGCCAGCGGGATCAAGGGGTACCTGCAGGGGTGGGGCGTCGACCTCGGCCCGGCCGGCGCGGACAACCAGTACGGCTGGGGACGGCTGAACCTGCCCCCACCGACGCCCCCCGCAATCGGCACCATCACTCCGACCCGCGGCTGGTCGGTGGAAACCGCCATCAGCATGACCGGCAGCGACTTCGGCAGCGGGGCCACGGTCACGGTGGGTGCTACGCCCGCCACCGATGTCTCGGTGCCCAATGGCACCTACCTCACGGGCCGTACGCCGTGGAACAGACCTCTCGGCGATGTCAACGGCAATGGAATGGCGACCTCGCTGGACGCACTCTGCATCCTGCGGTTCGTCGCCGGGCTGCCGGAAACCACCTCCTGCCCGGCCGCCAAGTTGACCACGGTGGCCGATGTGACCGTCAGGAACCCGAACGGGCAGAGCGGAACACGCCCGGGCGGCTTCACCTACTACCACGCCGACGTCAACGCCAATGGCAGCGTGACCGCAGTGGATGCCCTCTGCACCCTGCGCCTCGTGGCGGCGCTGCCAGCCACCGCCGCCTGCCCGCGGCCTGGTGGGGCAGGGCCAGCCGGGCCTTCGGGGGCCGGGCTGTCGAGCCTGGACTCGGGGTCGCCGGTGAGCGTGGATGTGCAGCCGTCGGCGGCCACGGTTGCTCCCGGGGGCAGCGTCAGCATCACCGTGCAGGCGACGGTGCCGGCTGGCAGCAGCCTG
>JACQUR010000277.1 GCA_016210245.1 Chloroflexota bacterium | reverse complement strand
CTGCGCCTCAGCGCCTCGTGGGGCTTCGGCTAACTCCTCCCCCGAGGTATTGAGCAGATACCGTAGCGCCACTCCTCGGTCTTGTCCGAGTAGACTTTGCGCACCTTGGCGTCCAGATCCACGTTCTTGAACTGATGTTTTGATATAAGCGAGGCCCGGTCATAAATCAGGCCGCCTTCAGAAAGGCCTTGAGCCCGACGCGTAAGGGGGCACCGCAGTACCAAGGAGCGCTCGCTTCTCTCGTCGAATGCGGTAGCATGATTCTGGCGCTGGTGGCCGTCTCCATGCCCGTTCTCTGACTCAGCCAGGTGATGATTCCGGTCCTGGCCATCGAGCTTGAGTGGCTCCCGCCGGCCAGGCGGCTGGACCCCACCCTGCGCTTCGAAACTGCCCGCGGTCTTGTTCTTGCACAGCAACCGCGATGTGTGTGAAAACACGCTCCGCTTCCATGCACGACTTGACACCATGCGCATCTTGCTCTCCGCCCCACTGATCCTGGCCGCCGGCGTGGCGCTCGGCGCGGTCTGCCTCGTCGGGCTGGGCTTCGCGCTCGACAGCCCCGAGGCAGCCCTTGAACGGAGCGAGGCCATCGTCGTCATCAGCGGCGACGAGGACCTGAGCCGCTTCCGCGAGGGCCTGCGGCTCTACCGCCAGGGCTGGGGCAGCGTGCTGGTCTTCTCGGGCGCCGCGCGCGACGAGCCCGTCTCCAACGCCCAGGTGATGCGCGACATCGCGCTGCGCGAGGGCGTGCCGGAGCGCGCCATCCTGGTCGACCACGAGGCGGTGGACACGCTGGGCAACGCCCGTAACACGCTGCGGCTGCTCCAGGAGCGGGGGCTGCGCAGCGCTATCCTGGTCACCTCGCCCTACCACCTGCGCCGCGCCGAGGTCACCTTCCAGGCCATCTACAGTGGCAGCGGCATTCGCCTGCTCGCCCACGCTGCCCCGGACGACGAGTGGCGCAAGCTGACCTGGTGGCTCTACCCCCACACCCGCCGCCTCACCCTCCTGGAACTGGAGAAACTGGCCTATATCCTGGTCACCGGCCGCCACCAGTTGCCGGCGTAGCGGGGATGCTACCTCTCCCAGGGCAGACCCGGCTTCCCGAAATGCCCGTAGTTCGTCGTCTGGCGGTAGATCGGGCGCAGCAGGTCCAGGCGCTCGATGATCGCCGCCGGACGGAAGTCGAACTGCCGCACGAACGCCGCCGCTGCATCTTCGTCGCCGGTCCCGAAGGTGTCCACCTTGACCGAGAGCGGCTGGGCCACGCCGATGGCGTACGACACCTGGATCTCGGCCTTCCTGGCCAGCCCTGCCTGCACCACCTGGCGCGCTACGTAGCGGCAGAAGTAGGCCCCGCTGCGGTCCACCTTGGACGGGTCCTTGCCGCTGAAGGAGCCGCCCCCGTGCCGGGCCATGCCGCCATAGGTGTCGACAATGATCTTGCGGCCCGTGAGCCCGCTGTCAGTCGCGGGGCCGCCGTGGACGAAGCTGCCGGTGGGATTGACCAGCAGCCGCGCCTGGGGATTGTGCCACTCACCCATCGCTCGAGGGAGCAACGTCTCGGCCACGTAGGCGCGTACCGCCTCCTGGTCTCTGTCCGCAGCGTGCTGGGTCGAAACCAGCACGGTAGTCACCCTCACCGGCCGATGGCCCTCGTAGCGCACGGAGACCTGGGTCTTGCCGTCGGGCCGCAGCCACGGGCAGGTGCCGCTCTTGCGGTCCTCGGCTAGCCCCCGCGCCAGGCGATGGGCCAGCAGGACGGGCAGGGGCATCAGCTCCGGCGTCTCGTCGGAGGCGAAGCCGAACATCACCCCCTGGTCGCCCGCCCCTTGCTCGCTCGCCTGGTCCGCCGCTGCCTGCACCCCCTGGGCGATCTCCGGCGCCTGGCGGGTCAGGAGCTGCTCCACGAAGAGCGTGTCAGCGCAGAAGGGCTCGGCCGGATCGGTGTACCCGATCTCGCGCACCGCCTGCCGCGCCACCGCGGCAAAGTCCACCTGCGCCCTCGTGGTGATCTCTCCCGCCAGCACCACGATGTTGCTCTTGCACAACACCTCGCACGCCACCCGGCTGCGCGCGTCCTGCGCCAGCACGGTGTCCAGGATCGAGTCGGCGATGTAGTCGCACACCTTGTCCGGGTGGCCCTCTGCCACAGACTCGGAGGTGAAGACGTAGGTCATGGGCGTTTCCCCGGTTCCCCCGGTTGCGTAGGCCTCGGCCAGGTACTGGTGCTTGTGCTCGGAGATGTCCGTTGGACCTTCGGACTCGCCGATGCCAACGATGTTCCAGAGCGAGTCGTCCATCGTGAACGGCTTGCCCTGAGGTATGGATAGCCCCAGCCCGGCCCTCTCTGGTGTCACCGGTGCCAGGAACTGCTCCACCGCTTCCTTGCGCACGCGCACGCCCCTCCCCACCCGGACCGCCGGCAGGCGACCGGCGGCGATGTAGCGCCGGACCGTGATAGCGTTCACCTTCAACAGCCCCGCAGTCTCCTGGATCGTCAGCAGCTCCATGGGAGTGCCCTCCTCTTCTACATCAAGATACTTCAAGCTACATGGCTAGTCAAGCGAGCGGCGCAGGGAGAGGTTCCTCTCTGGAGGCTTCCCCCAGACCCCCTTTTCTTATGCGGTAACGAAGCGGGCGGGGCGCGGCGTCGCCAGTCCTACCACTGGGCATGGCACAGCAGAGCGCCCGCGACGGGTCCGCCCAGTTCTGGTGCGTGGAGGTCGTAGGGGCAGATGGCCCGGTCTGCCCCTACGACCTCCACGCACCAGAACTGGGCGGACCCATTCCATACGGCTATTTCACTGGTGGGTCCGGAGGTGTAAGCGGTGGAGTATCTGTGGGGCGGGAGGGGTCGGGATGGACACGTTGGGGGAAGGTGGTGGGTCGGGGAGGGCGTTGCCGCTGGGGGTGAGCGTGCAGCAGGTGCCGGTGCCCTTTGAGCCGGGCGAGGCGCCGCTGGCGCGTGGGAGCCTGCCCTCGCTGGCGGCGGCGCTGGCGGCGGTGCCGGAGCATCGGCGGCCGCGGGGCTATCGGGCCGCGGAGCCGCCCTATCCACGGGTGCCCATGCTGCTGATGCTGGTGTTGGGGGGGCTGTGCGGGCGGTGGGGCAGGGGCAGCCGGAGGGGCTCGATGCGCTGGGCTGTCCGACGCAGCGGCGGCGCCGGCCACGCTCTTCCGCTGCGTGCGGGACGTGGATCGGGCGGCCTTCCAGCAGGCGCTCCAGCAGTGGCTGCGCGAGGTGGCGGAGGTGCTGGGGCCGCTGGGAGACCGCCTGCGCGACCTGGTCGATCAGGTGCCGGAACCTGGCGGCAGAGCGGCAGCAGCTCCGGCGGGACCTGCCGGATGCCTGGCTGGAGCGGGTGGTGCAGCGGGACCCGAAGCGGCGCCACGGGCGGCAGGAGGTGCGGGTGGTGTGGACGCTCGCCTCGGCGGACCTGAACGCCTACCGGGGCTCGGCCGGTGAGGTCG
Source organism: Chloroflexota bacterium (assembly GCA_016210245.1). Taxonomy (GTDB): domain Bacteria; phylum Chloroflexota; class UBA6077; order UBA6077; family JACQUR01; genus JACQUR01. The sequence goes on along the minus strand of JACQUR010000277.1, from coordinate 2,169 downwards.
GCGCGCCCTGGCCCGGGGTGCAACAGGTCGGCCGCCTGCAGCGGCTGGTCCGCAGCCGCGGGGCGGATGGGGCGTGGCAGACGACCAGTGAGCTGGCCTACCTGCTTGCCAGCTTGCCGACGGAGCGAGCCGGGGCAGCGGGACCTCGCCACCCGCCCCGCCGCCCTGCTCACCCTCTTCACCGATCTGAGCCACCAGTTAGTGAAATAGCCGTACCCATTCCAGTACCCTGCTTGCATTCGCCGCCATCATCTGCAAGACTTCCAGTCCGGGAGGTGGAGGGGCGCGAGGCCTTGCGCCCATCCACCCGATCGCCCCGGGGCCCTGGATTGTACATCGAGCGATGAGGTGTGTTGGTGACCCAGAACGACCGGTGGGCGCACCTGAAAGAGCACGTCAACAACTGCCCGTTCTACCGCCATCTCGGCTTCCGGGTGGTCGACCTCGACGAGGGCTTCGCTCGCCTGGCCATGCCGGCCAGCCCGGAGCTGTTCCAGTTCCAGGGGGCTGTCCACGGTGGCGCCATCTACTCGGTCGCCGACGCCGCCGTTGCCGTGGCCCTGCTGACCGTCTCGGAACCCGACGAGAAGGCGTTGACCATCGAGGGCAAGGTCAACTTCCTGGCCCCCGTCACCGGCGGCGAGGTGATCGCCGAGGGCCGCATCGTCCACAAGGGCCGCTCCATCGCCCTGGGCGACGTGGACGTGCGCCGGGCGAGCGATGGGCGCCTGGTGGCCAAGGGACTGGTGACCTACACGCTGCGGAGGTAGGCGAACGCCCGTGCCCACCATCGACTTCCACGTCCACCTCGCCGACTACCAGCAGCCGACCGAGAGCTTGCGGGATGGGATCAGGCGCCATAGCGGCCTGGAGCTGGAGGCGTTCGTGCAGGAGTGGAGCGACCCGCGGCGCTACCTGGCCTACATGGACGAGCAGGGCGTGGACTACTCGGTCATTCTGGCCGAGATCACGCCGATCACGACCGGCGTGGCCGACAACGACCTCGTCGCGCGCTTCTGCTCGGCCAGCCCGCGCCTGGTCCCCTTCGCCACTATCCACCCGCACCTCACCGCCGATCCGGCCCGCGAGCTGGAGCGCCTGGTGCGCGAGCGCGGCCTGCGCGGGCTCAAGCTCTACCCAACCTACAACTACTTCTACCCCAACGACGCCGTGCTCTACCCCGTCTACGCCACGGCCGAGCGGCTGGGCATTCCGGTGATGGTCCATACCGGCTCCTCGGTCTTCACCGGCTCGCGGTTGAAGTATGGCGACCCGCTGTACCTGGACGACGTGGCGGTGGACTTCCCCCGCCTGTCTCTCCTGATCACGCACGGCGGCCGACCCTTCTGGTACGATCGAGCCGCGGCCCTGGCGCGGCTCCACCCGAACGTCTCCATCGAGGTCGGCGGCCTGCCGCCCCAGCGCCTGCCCGACTACTTCGGCGACCTCGAACGCCTGGCCCCCAGGCTGATCTTCGGCTCGGACTGGCCGGGGGTGCCGCGGAGCGTGGGCGACAACATCGCCGCCATCCGGGCCCTCCCCTTGACCGAGGCGGCCAAAGAGCGCATCCTCGGCGGCAACGCCGCCCGCCTGCTCGGATTGGAGAACGTGTAGTGCGCAGCGCAACGAGGAGACGACCGTGAGCGACTGGATTGGCAAGAGCGTCCGCCGCAAGGAGGACTTCCGCCTCCTCACCGGCCGCGGCACCTACGTCGACGATCTGCACCCGGTGCCCAACCTGCACCACGCGGCCATCCTGCGCAGCCCGCACCCCCACGCCCGAATCGTCCGCGTCGACCCCAGCCAGGCGCTGCGGGTGCCGGGCGTGGTGGCCGTCTTGACGCCGGACGACGTGCGCGCCTGGGCCGACCCCTTCCCAGTCGGGGTCGAGAAGCCGCCCAGGTACTACCCGCTCGCCCTCGACAAGGCCCGCTTCGTGGGCGAGCCGGTGGCTGTGGTGATCGCCCGCGACCGCTACCTGGCCGAGGATGCGCGCGACCTGGTGGAGGTCGAGTACGAGCCGCTGCCGGCCGTGGTCGATCCCGAGCGTGCCCTGGAGCCCGGCGCGCCCCTGCTGCACGAGGAGCTGGGCTCCAACGTGGCCTGCCACCGTCGGCTGCGCTACGGCGATCCGGACCAGGTCTTCGCCCAGGCGGAGGTGGTGATCCG
>JACQUR010000020.1 GCA_016210245.1 Chloroflexota bacterium | reverse complement strand
GTCTTCTCCTTGGTTGTCGTTTCTCACCCTGCGAGGTTCACCTCGGAGACACGGAGACTCGGAGTTCTTTTGTGTATTCCTCTCTGTGTCTCCGTGTCTCCGTGGTGAACCTCGCAGTCTGTGTCTCCGTGTCTCCGTGGTGAACCTCGCAGGGTGTGCTCATTGCCCCGCCAGGGCCCCGGCGGTCAGGCCGTCGATGAGCTTGCGCGCGCCGAAGACGGTCACCAGCAGCATTGGGATGGTGGCGATGGAGCTGCCCACCAGGAGCGCGCCCACGTCGGTTCCGTGGACACCCTGGAGGTTGGCCAGGGCCACGGTGTAGGTGTACATGTCGGTGGTCTGCATGATGATCAACGGCCCGAGGAAGGAGTTCCAGGCGTAGATGAAGCTGTTGATGCCCAGCGCGCCCAGCGCGGGCGCCGAGAGCGGCAGCACGATGCGCAGGAAGGAGCCGAACTCCGACGAGCCGTCGATGCGCGCCGCCTCCAGCAGGTCGTCCGGCACCGCCGAGGCGATGTACTGGCGCAGCCAGAAGACGCCGAAAGCGTTGCCTGCCGCGGGCACGATGAACGGCCAGAAGGTGTTGGTCCAGCCCATCCAGGTCATCTGGATGTACCAGGGGATCAGGCCCAGTTGGCCGGGGATCATCATCGTCGCCAGCAGCAGCCAGAACAGCCGCTCCTTGCCGGGGAAGCGGAGCTTGGCAAAGGCGTAGCCGCCCAGGGCGCTGAAGAACAGGGTCATCGCCGTGGTGGGCGCGGCCAGGATGAAGGAGTTGACCAGCGACCGCCAGAAGTACGGGATGTAGGTCTGCATGGTGCGGTAGTTCTCGCCCAGGCTCTCGCCCCACCAGAACGGAGGCGGGGTGCGGTAGATGTCGTTGGTCAGGTGAGAGCCGAGCACGAACTCCCAGTAGAACGGGAACAGGGTGGCGAGTGCCGCCAGGCCGAGCACCAGGTAGGCGGCCGCCGTCCAGGCGGCGCGGCCGGCCCGCTCGCGGCGTTGGGTGAGTGGAAGACTGGTCACGGCCATGCTACGCCCCCTCCATGTCGCGGAAGAAGAAGAACTTGTTGGCCACGGTCAGGATCAGCAGCAGCACGAAGAGCATGAGCGAGATGGTGGCCGCGTAGCCGAAGTAGCCGTAGCTGAAGGCGGTCTCGTACATAATCATAGACAGGGTGAGGCCGCCGGCCTCCGCGCCCCCCAGGGTTCCCTGGCCCGCGCCGCCAACGCCGCCCAGCAGCATCAGCGGAATGTCGAAGATCTGCACGCTGCCGATGATGGTGATGCTGGTGACGAAGAACATGATCCGCCGCAGCATCGGCAGGGTGATCTGGATGAGGATCTGCCAGGAGTTAGCGCCGTCGATGCGAGCGGCTTCGTAGATCTCGTGCGGGATGGCTTGCAGCCCGGCCGCGAACAGGATCACGTTCCAGCCGGTGAACTGCCAGATGGTCACCAGGGCGACGGCCGGCTTGATCCAGAAGCCCGAGCCCGTGTTGTGGCCCAGCCAGTCGATGCCCCCCACGCCGATGGTCTGCAGGGCGAAGTTGGCGATGCCGCCGCTGTCCAGGATGACGCCCCACACCAACCCCAGGACCACCGAGGAGGTGATGTAGGGCAGGAAGAGCGCCGCGCGGAAGAAGTCCTTGAAGCGGATGCCCGACTGGCTCAGGACGAAGGCGATGCCCAGGGCCAGGCTGATCTGGACGACGGTGATAACGGCCATCAGCCACAGGGAGTTGAACAGCGCCTGATGCACCAGCTTGTCCTGGAGCAGGTTGGCGAAGTTCGTCAGCCCGATCCAGCGGCTCTCCATAGGCGTCCAGCGGGTGAAGGCCAGGTAGAAGCTGAACCCGATGGGGAACACACCGAACACGAGGAAGGTGAGGTAGAAGGGCGAGATGAACAGGTAGGCCCACAGGCTGCGGCGGGTCGACTGCCGCAAGCGCGGGCGATCTGTCGTACTCTCAGCTCTCGGCAGCGTTCGGGCTGCTACTCGGGTGCTCATGCGCTCACTCCCTCCAGTGGTCAGTGGCCAGTGGTCAGTAGCTACTGACCACTGGCCACTGACCACTGACCACTACGTCCTCGGCACGTCCAGGCGCAGGTCCGCCACGCGGGCGGCGCGCTCCTGGAGTTGCTGGGCCGCGGCCCGGAGCGCCTGGTCCGGCGCCAGCTTGCCGGCGATGGCCAGGTCTACCTGGGCGGTCAGCAGGTCGGTGCCCAGCGCGTCCACCGGGCTGTAGGCGTAGGGCTTCACCTGCTGGGCCAGGTCGATGATCAGCCGCCAGGGCTTCTGGTTGCCCAGGAAGGGCTCCGCCTGGTCGTAGACCCCGCTCTGCCAGGCCGGCTTGTAGGCTGGCACGATGCCCGTCTTCTGGAAGATCGCGTTCTGGACCTCCGGCGTGGTGGTCAGGAACTTGACGAACTCCCAGGCCAACTGCTTGTTCTGGGCCAGGGCCGGGACCTGGAGGTAGGTGCCGCCGTTGTTGAAAGCCCCGCCGGGCGCGGCGGTCACGCGCCAGTGGCCCGCCCCCTCCTTATCGATCCAGGTCTTCAGGTTGCCCATCATCCAGGCGCCCATGGTGACCGTGGCGATCTGGCCCGACTTGAGCGACGGCGCCCAGCGCTCGCTCCAGGTGGCGATCAGCGGATCGGGCGCAATGCCCGCCTGCTGGGCCCTGATGGCCAGCTTGAGCGGCTCCATGCCCTCGCTCACGAAGGCCACGTCCTTGCCCTTGACAATGTTGCCGCCATTCTGCCAGTAGGCCGCGTTGAATACGTCCTTCGCGTTGCCCACGATGGAGCTCTTGCCGCCGCTGCGCTCCTTGATCTGCTGCCCGGCCTTGATGAAGTCCTCCCAGGTGGCCAGCTTCTTGGCGACCTCGGCCGGGTCGGTGGGCAGGCCGGCCTGCTCGAACACGTCGGGGCGGTAGAACATGACCCCGGTGGCCACGTCCCATGGGAAGACGGGCATCTTGCCGTCGTCGGTCCTGGCGGCGTTGAACTTCCACTCCACGAAGTCCTGCTCGAACTGGCCGGCGTTGTAGGGCGCCGCCGCCAGGTTCTCGCCCGCGTCCAGGAAGCGGCCGACCATGCTGGTATCCAGGCCGATCACGTCCGGCACGTTGGCGCGCGCCGCCAGGGCAGCCTGGTACTTCTTGGACATGTCGCCGAAGGGCTGCTGGACGAAGTTGACCTGCACGTTGGGGTACTTCTCCTGGAACTTCGACAGGGCGACTTCCATGGACTCCTTGTCGAAGTACCAGACAGTCAGCTCGGTCTCGCTCTTGCCGGACCTGGCCGGGCGCACGTCGGCGTTCGGCACGGCCGTGGCGCTCGACGGCGCGGCGTCCTTCGTGCCACGCTCTTCCGACTCGGATGGTCCCAGCAGCCCGCAGCCAGCGGCCAGGACCGCCAGCACGACGAACGCGCTGAGGATCGAGAAGATACGCGTATGCTTGCTCAAACCTCTCATCTCTCCTACTCCTACTCTTCCCTTTGCTCTTGCGGTGCGACCGTCTCCTCGGGGAAGGCGCCGGTGCCCAGGCAGGCGTTGATGAAGCTGGCCAGGCCGCCGACGTCGAGGATCAGGGCCGCGCTCCCGTTGGCAACGTGGCGCACCCGACAGCGCCAGTAGGGCGACCCACCCGATCCGGGCCGGCGCAGGCTGACCACGAACAGGCTGGTCCCCCGCTCGCCTCGCGTCTGGGTCATCGTCGTCTCGGCGTGGGCTCGACCATCTGGCCTCCTTCGCCGTCCTCCCTCAGCCGCGCCACGACCGCGGCTGTCTTCGAAGGCACTATAGACCGACGCCCTTAAGGGGGACTTGCGCCCATCTTATGGCAAGCTGAGTTTCCACTTAG
>JACQUR010000282.1 GCA_016210245.1 Chloroflexota bacterium | reverse complement strand
GTGTAGCGCCCCTGGCCGGTCAGGAAGCGCTGGTCCTCCTTGCGCAGGACCGGCTGGCCCACCCACTTCTTGGCTTCGGTGGCCATGGCTCACCCCTCCTTCGGCGCGGCCTGGAGCATCCGTGCGGCCGCTTCGATCGAATCCACGATGCCCTGGTAGCCCGTGCAGCGGCAGATATTGCCGGCGATGCCGCGGCGGATCTCCTCGCGGGTTGGGGCCGAGTTGCGGGCCAGCAACTGCAGGGTCGACATGATCATCCCGGGCGTGCAGTAGCCGCACTGCAGGCCGTGGTGCTCATGGAACGCCTGCTGAACTGGGTGCAGCGTGCCGCCCCGGGCCACGCCTTCGATGGTCGTGAGCTCGTGGCCGTCGGCCTGGACGGCGAACATGGTACAGGACTTGACCGTACGGCCATCCAGGTGGATCGTGCAGGCACCGCAGTTGCTGGTGTCGCAGCCGATATGGGTGCCGGTCAGCCCGGCCACCCGGCGGATGAAGTCCACCAGCAGCAGCCGCGGCTCCACCTCGGCCGCATAGTCCTTGCCGTTGATCCGGATCGCCACCGGTTGGCTAGCCATGCTGGACCTCCACGCTCTCGCCCCGCGCGCGGCGCTCGGCCAGGGCCAGCGCGCGGCGGAACAGCACCCCGGCCACGTGCTTGCGGTACGCGGCCGAGCCGCGGATGTCCGAGAAGGACTCGGTGCAGTCCGAGACCGCCTGGGCGGCCTGGCGGAGCAGGTCTTCGCCGGGCTGCTGGCCCCGCAGCAGGTCCTCCGCCGCGACCACCTTGAGCGGGGCCAGGGCGATGCCACCCACGCCGATGCCGATCTGCTGGTAGCGCCCGGCCTCGTCCAGGGTCACCTGGACCGAGCAGTTGGCAATGGCGAAGTCGCCGGCGCGGCGCTCCAGCTTCAGGTGGGCGCCGCCGGACCTGGCCGGCGGTAGCGGGAACAGGACCTCGGTGAGCACCTCGTCCGGCTCCAGGGCGGTGGTGAAGGCATCCAGGAACAGGTCTCGGGCGGCAATGGTCCGCTCGCCGCGCTGGCTCACGCAGTATACGCTGGCGTCGAGCGCGAGCAGGCCGGGCGCCCAGTCGCCCGCCGGGTCGCACTCGGCCACGCTGCCGCCGAGGGTGCCCATGTTGCGGATCTGGGGATCGCCGATCTGCGAGGTGATGTCGTGCAGGATCGGCAGAGCGGACCGGATGGTGGCCGAATCCTGGACCTCCACGTGGCGAGTCAGGGCGCGGATGGCCAGGTGGCCGTCCTGCCGGGCCTCGCCGGCCAGGCCGCGGAGGCGGCCAATGTCGATCACGTACCTGGGCTGGGCGAGGCGTAGCTTCATCAAGGGAACGAGGCTGGCGCCGCCAGCCAGAAGCTTGGCCTCGTCGCCCCACTGAGCCAGGAGCTCGAGCGCCTCCTCCAGCGTCTCCGGACGCGCGTACTCGAAGCTTGCCGGATACATGGCTCCCCCTTCCAGAGTCGACAGTTGACAGTCAACAGTTGACAGTTAACGGCGAGCAGTCACCGGAACATACAGACCACGTATCTCTCTTGCCTTTCGCCTGTCAACTGTCAACTGTCGACTGTTGACTGTCGACTGTCAACTTCTCAGCGCCCTTCCTCGAGGCCGCGTTGCACGGCGGCGACGAAGGTGGAGATGTTCTTCTTGGCCAGCGGTTCCAGCAGCCCGCCAGCCACCGAGGCCAGGCGGCCGCCGATCTTCGCGTCGCCGTACCACTGGACCTCCGTGCCCCCCCCGGCATCCTGGAGGGTGAACCCGGTCTCCATGTCCACGTTGCTGCCCATGCCGCTGCCCTGGCCCTTGTAGACCGCCCGCTGGTTGGGCTCCTTCTGCGCGATCTGGAAGCGCATGTCCACGGTCCCGCGCATCGGGCCCACGCCCACCCGGGTCGCAACGCTGAAGACCTCCGGGCTCTCGATCCTGGACGACTGCACGTCCGGCAGCACCTTGACCACCCGTTCGGGGTCGATCAAGAATGCGTACACTTGCTGCCGCGCCGCCGTCACTGTGAACGAGCCATCCATTCGCATGGTCGCTCCTCCTCGATGTGCGTCACGTGCTGAGTGGCGCGCATCCGCGCCGTGACAGATAGTAGCAAGCAACCTACCATTCACACCAGAGCCCTTTGTGGTGGCACGGCATGCCGTGCCACTACAAAGGGCTCTGGTGTGAATCAGAAGAGATCTGCCGCCGCGCGCGCGAACAGGTTGGCCGCCGAGAGGGCCAGGATGGCCAGGATGACGCGCCGGAAGAGCGCATCGTCGACGTGCTTGTAGGCCTTGATGCCCAGGAAGACTCCGAGGGCCATGGGCAGGCAGGCCAGCACGGCCAGGTTGGTGAGCCCGGGGGTGTAGAGGCCCAACTGCGCCAGGGCGGCGAACTGGGTGGTGTCCAGCGCCTGGAAGGTGGCGTTGATGGCGAACAGGAAGATGTGGCGGGGGATGCCAAGGCTGAGCAGGTACATCGTGGTGAGCGGCCCAGAGGCGCCAGCGCTACTCTGGACCACCCCGGCGAACAGGCCCAGCGGCGGCCCAACGATCCGGGCGACGCGGGGGCTCAGCAGTGGCAGGGCGTTGAACCAGGAGGTCACCACGAACAGGGCCACCACGCTGCCGAGCACGGCGGCCAGGAAGGCCTCGCTCAGGGTGACGAGCAGGCGGGCGCCCACCACGATGCCCACCAGGCCGAAGAGGGCGTACGGGAGGAGGCGGATGGTTTCTCGCCACAGGGACAGCCCCCGCACCACGAACGGCACGTCGCTGAGCAGCATGGGCAGGGTGACGATCACGATAGCCGTGCGCAGGTCGTACAGCGAGGCCAGGATCGGGGTGGCGATGATCGGCACGCCCAGCCCGGCCACCCCCTTGGCGAAGCTGGCGAAGAAGATGGCCCCCAGCGCCACCACCAGCCGCCAATCCAGCGGCACGCCCAGGTCCCAGCTTGCCAGTCCTTCCAAACCGACCACCTTGTATGGGGAGTAGCGAGTGAGGAATGGTTAGTGGTCAGGGGTGAGT
>JACQUR010000275.1 GCA_016210245.1 Chloroflexota bacterium | reverse complement strand
GGCCGCCTGAGCGCCGGGTCGAGCGCGTTCGGGATGTTGGTGGCGGCGATCACGATGACCTGGCCGCGGGATTTCAACCCGTCCATCAGGGCCAGGAGCTGGGCTACCACGCGCTTCTCCACCTCGCCCTGGACCGCCTCGCGCTTGGGGGCGATGGCATCGATCTCGTCCAGGAAGATGATGCTCGGGGCGTGCTGCTCTGCATCCTGGAAGATGCTGCGCAGATGGGCTTCCGACTCGCCGTAGAACTTGTGGATGACCTCGGGCCCGGCCACGTGGATGAAGTAGGCGGAGGTTTCGTAGGCCACGGCTCGAGCGATCAGGGTCTTGCCAGCACCCGGCGGGCCATAGAGCAGCACGCCCTTGGGCGGATCGATGCCCAGCCGCTGGAACACCTCGGGGTAGCGCAGCGGCAGCTCGATCATCTCGCGAATGCGCGCGATCTCCTTGCCCAGCCCGCCGATGTCCTCGTAGGAGATGGCCGGCCCCCGGCGCTCCGGGGCGGCCTCACCCTTGATGCGGATCGCGGTCGAGCCGCTCACCACCACCACGTCGCGGGGGGAGGTCTCGCTGACCGCGAAGTCGAGCGGGCGAGTCACGAACAGGTTGACGCGCACCCGATCGCCCGCCAGGAGCGGCACCCCCTCCAGCAGGCGGCCCAGGTAGCGGGCATCCTGGCCGCGCAATGCCGCCTGCGCGCCCGCGCTGGGGGCCAGCGTGATGCTGGCCGCGGGCTGGTGGACGACCTTGCGCACCTGCACCCGCTCGTCCAGGCCCGCCTGGGCGTTCTCGCGGACGATCCCGTCGACCTGGACCAGGCCCTTGCCGCGCTCGGCGGCGTAGGCCGGCATGAGCCGGGCTACGGTCCGACGCTTGCCGGCCAACTCCACGATGTCGCCGATCGCAGCCCCCAGCCGCTCGATGTCGGCCGGGTCCAGCCGGGCGATGCCCCGGCCGACATCCTTGGGCAGCGCCTCGGCCACGCGCAGCGTGAGCCCGGACTCCTCGGCCATACCACTCTCCGGCGATTTTAGATTTTAGATTTTGGATTTTGGATTGAGGACGTCCGTCCACAATCCAAAATCTAAAATCTAAAATCTAAAATCTAAAATCTACTGACCCCTAACTGCTTTGTCCAGCCGGACCTCGAGCATCCCGTTCTGGTAGCTGTGTCGCAGGCTCGACGGATCGACCAGGGCCGGCAGCAGGATCTCTTTGGCGTACTTCCGGTTGCGTCCCTCGGCGCTCAGGCTGAGAATGTCGTCCTTGACCTCGACCTTGATGGCGTCCGCGACCACGCCGGGCAACTCGGCGACGACCAGGACGTGGTCGCCTTCGTCGAAGACGTCTGCCAGCGGCTCGCGCACCTCAGACACCTCGGGGCCACGTTCTGTGGAGCGGATGTTGCCAAAGCGCTCCACGGTGGGCGCGCCGCCCAGCCCCATCTTGACCGAGAAGCCGTACACGCCGCGCACCCCGCTCGGACCGTGTACTTCCCCGCTGCGGCTCACCTCGGACTTGCCCTCCTCAGCCATCTGGCCCAGGAGGTCGAGAAAGCTCCCGAGCCCCTTGAAGAGCTCGCCGAACCCCAGCTCAACGTGGATCTCGCCCTCGGACGGCCGTCGTGGCCCGCGGCGCGGTTCGTCCGGCCGTCGTTGCTCAGGCATCGCTCGCCTCCACCCCGTGCGCGGTAGGGGCACGGCGTGCCGTGCCCCCAACCGGTTCAGTACTCCAGGGTCATCCTGCGCCAGGACTGCTTCGGGCTGCGGACCGTCGACTCGACGGTCATGCTCGGCGCGAGCTGGCGCAGGCTCTCCATCTGTTGCTCGATCTCGCGCATGCGCTGTTCGATGCGCTCCTTCTTGCGCAGCCACAGCTCCACCTCTCGCTCCAACCGCAGCTTCTCATTGGCCAGGCGATGGAGCTGGAGGAAGACTGCACCCTCGTCCGTCGGCATGGCACGCCCGGGGACGCTGTGCAACGTGTGGACGTCCTGCATGGTCTTGATGCGTGCCACCTGAACTCCCTTCTGCGCAGGAAATCAGGCCATCCGGGCCAGGCTGATCACCACCCCGTCGATATCGGCCGGGCAGTGCTGACGAATCAAGCTGAGGATAGCATCCCGCCGCCGTTGCTGCGCCTTCTTGCCTGCCTTGCTCGACAGGCCCGCCTCTGCGGCCAGCACGTCGAGGCAGGTCTGTTCGAACACCAGGACTCCCGCTGCCGCCCGCGCCTGGCGCAAGGCGAGCACCTTGGCAATCACGGTGCAACTGCGGACGGTGGGACTGAATTCGGAGACGCCTGCCGCGCGGCAGGCACGCACCAGGTCGACGATCCGCTCGGCGTCCTCCAGCGGCACACCCGAGCGGGACTGGGTGATCGCCACCTCAGTTTCGCGGTCGAAGTAGTCGAGGTCGATGGTCACCATCCGGTCGCGCAGCGCATCCTGAGTCTTGTGGACGCCAGCGTAGTCCTCCGGGTTCGAGGTGAAGATGGCCACGAAGTCGGGGTGGACCTTCAAGTAGCTGCTGCCGTTGCGGCGGGCCGGCAGCACCAGCACGCGCTCCTCCAGGACGGACAACAGCACGTTGTTGGCCTCGGGTCGCGAGCGGGTGAACTCGTCGTAGACCAGGGTGAGCCCCTCGCGGCAGGCTACCGTCAGGCGGTTGTCCACCCAGCGCTGGGCGACGTCCTCCTCGGTCTTGAGGACCGTGTGGACGAAGTTGTCGATCACCTTGCGTCGCCGGTAGCCATAGTGGCCGCCGACCAGGTCCGAGGAGCCGAACTCGTCGTCGCCGCAGATCAGCATCATCGGTCGGCCGATGCGGTTGGCAACATGCATCGCCAGGGTCGTCTTGCCCGAACCCGACGGTCCGCGCAAGTGGACGGGATAGCCGGCCGCAACGTAGGCCAGCGCCCGCTCGGTCAGACCGCGGACGAACGGCGTCTCGACGAAGCCAGCCCGGGGGCGGGTGACCAGCACCGCGGTGGTATCAGTTGGTTGCATTGAGCAATCCCCGTCAGCAATCAGCTTTTAGCTATCAGCCGTCAGTAGTCAGCCATCAGTCGTCCTTGCTGACGGCTGATGGCTGAGAGCTGATAGCTGCTACGTGGCGAAGTACAGCTTGCGCTCGTCGTCCTTGCGGGCCTTGTTCTCCTCGATCAGACGATTGACGATTCCCGCCAGGCGGATGCGTGGGGCCCGGAAGTGCTCCTCGAGCTCGACCAACCGTACCCCATCCGGGTGGTCGGCGAGATAGCTGAAGACCGCCTCGTCCGACACGTGCCCGGCGACTTCCACGCCTGCCTGCACGGTAGGGCCCGCGGCCAGCGGCGGTGGTGGAGCGGGCTCCACCTTCGCGGTGGGCGGCGGCGAGGCGGGCTCCGTCTCTGGCGCAGGTGCGGGCGCAGGCTGCGCCTCCATGGTGGGTGAGGGCACAGGTTCCGTCTCACCCGTCGGCGGCATACTGGGCTCGACGCCCACCCGCCGCGCTGCCACCGTCTGGGCGAAGCGCTGCCAGGTGTGGCCGAACTCGGCCAGATTCTCGGCCAGCGCCGCGCGACCCGCCCGGGCTCCTCCCAGGCTGGCGGAAACGTCCGCGTGCAGGGCAGCACGGCTGGCACCCAGCGCCTCGCGCTGGGCCGCGGCCATGGCGGCGCGCGTGCCATGCGCCTCGCCCAGGAAACTGGCCGTCCCGGCCGCCAGGTCGGTCCGATCCTGGTGGAGCGCCTGGCCTTGCTCGGCCGCCATCGCCGCCCGGGCCTGGCGGAGGCCGTCCACCAGGTCACGCACCTGCTGGAAGCTATCCATCCGATCCTGGCGCAGCCCCGCCTGCAACGCGGCCTCGCCAGCGCTGCGAGCGGCCTGGAGGTCCTGCACCGCGCGCTGGGTGCGCGCGCGCAGGTCCTGGACCTCAGCCTGGCGGTCGGCCGTCGCTCTCGCCAGGGCTGAGCGCTGGCTGGCCGCCATCGCCGCCCGGGCCTGATCGAGCTCATGCACCAGGTCGCTGACCTGCTGGAAGAGATCCGCTCGACCCTGGCGGAGCGCTTGACCCTGGGCAGCCGCCGTCGTCGCCCGGTCCTGGCGAGTGCCGGCCACCAGGTCGTCGACCTGGTGGGAGAAGTCCGCCCAACCCTGGCGCAGTTCCCCCTTCAACGCGGCCTCGCCGGCACTGCGCGCGGCATGGACGTCCCGCAGCGAGCGCTGCGTGCGCGCGCGCAGGTCCAGGACCTCCGCCTGGCGGTCGGCCGTCGCCCTGGCCAGGGCTGAGCGCTGGCTGGCCGCCATCGCCGCCCGGGTGCGATTCGTGCCAGCCATGGCCTCGGCCATGGCCGAGCGACGAGCAGCCCGGCCATCGGCCAACTCCTGGTGGAGGGCCGCGGCCGCAGCCATTCGAGCGGCGTGGCCCGCGGCCAGCCGCTGGTGGACCTCCTCATGCTGGGCAGCACGTTCGGCCATGCGCGCCTCATTGGAGCGCAGAAGGTCCTCGGTGAGCCCACGCATCTCTGCTACTCTCGACATTTCTTGTTTCCAGCCCCTTTCCAGCGCCTGCGCGCCGCGAGTCCCGCACGGGGCAGACGCCAGCCCCCACCGCTGATGCGGAGGCTGGCGCCGCCCCAACGGTCTTTGCCAGCCGGAACGCGCTGTGAAGAGATGGCCGGCGCTGGAGCGACGCGGTGCCTGCCCAGCCGCTCTTCCGACGCCGGCCCCTCGCGCCCGGGGTGTCCCCCCGGTCGAACTGCTCTGCGTGCCTAGGCTGCCGGCGCGGCGGCCGACGCGGTGAGCCCGATGGCCTCGGCGTACTTCAGGTAGGTCTCCACCGAAGCCACGACCACGCGGGCCTCCAGGGCCAGCAGCTCGATGCCTACCAGCGAGAGCCGGACCCAGGCGTCGATCACGATGCCCTTGTCCAGCACTCGGTCGATGACCTCAACCAGGCTCGACGAGCCAATTGCCTTCTCTACGGCCATTGTCCGTATCACCTCCCTTTCATTCCCAACAGGGGATCGGGGTAGAGTCTGCCGCAGCCGCTGGCGGCAGGGCCAGCGACCGCGGGATCGGCGGGTCGCAGTGTGACCCGCTCCAACCATCCTAGCCCCTGCGTCTGCCCCCGAGAACACTCGGACGGGTACTCTTCGCTCGTCCAACCAGGATACGGTCTGGCGGCACGCCCACCCACGTGGATACCTCGGCTGGCCCCAGCCGGGTATCCTGTTGGTAGGCTGGTATGGGAATTGCTTTAGACCCAGCCGTTCAGCCGTGGAGGGGTAGGCTTCCAACGCGCCCCTCCTGAACGTGCCAGGAGTACTTGCTTGCGACTGCGCAGCATCCCGCCTCGGACGATGGGGACCCTCGCCGCCAAGCGCAAAGACCCGCCCGGCCGGTGGCAGGGGACGTGGGGACGCGGGGACGCGGAGAGGGACGCCGTGTTCCCGCGTCTCCGCGTCTCTCCGGCCGGGGAACGCCCGCCTGGCCCTGCCGGCGGGTACGGGCGCGTCTACCACCGGCCGGCCGGGCGCGCCCGGCCCATCGACGTCCTCATTCCGCCCCGGCCCGCGCTCAGCCGCCGCCCGGCTACGCACACCATCTCGGAGACGGCCGAGGCCCACAGCGTGCGCATCGCCTTCCCGTCGCCCGTGCGTCCTGATGAGGTCCACTGGGAGCTGCACGGGGACGTGCTGGAGGTCGAGTACCTCGGACGAGCCTTCACCTACAACCACGCGTTCCTCGTGCCCTCGAACGTCGAGCCAACCGTAGAACAGGATGCCCACAGCCTCACCTTCCGCTTCCCGAGGCAGGCCTGACCGGGCTGGTATCACTCGATCAAGCCAAGGCGCAATCCCGTGATCGCCGCGTGGGTGCGGTCGGACGCGCCGAGCTTGGCGATGATGCTCTGGACGTGCTTCTTGACAGTCACCTCGGCCAGAGCCAACTCGTCGCCGATCTCCTTGTTGGTCCGGCCCTCGGCCAGGAGCTTGAGGACCATCTGCTCGCGCTCGGTGAGCTCATCCACACCCGGCCGCTTCGCCGGCGCCGCCTCGTCTGGACGCGCCGCGTGGGTGAGGCTGCTGACCGCCTTGCGCAGCAGGGTGGCTTTGATGAGCAGGCCACCGCTGGCGATCGCCCCGATGGTGTGGCTGAGCAGGTCCCGCGAGGCGTCCTTGAGCAGGTAGCCGGCCGCGCCGGCGCGCACGGCGTCGACCACGAGCGCGTCGTCGTCGTAGCTCGTGATCATGATGACCGCGGTGTTCGGGTGGTCCGCCTTGAGGTGCCGCGTCGCCTCCAATCCGTCCATGCGGGGCAGCTTGATGTCCATGAGCACGACCTTCGGGTGCAGTTCGGCCACCTGGTCCAGCGCCTCCAGGCCGTCGGCGGCCTCGCCCACCACCTGCACCTGCGGGTCGGTGTCGAGCATCGCCCGCAGGCCCTCCCTGGCCACGGTGTGGTCATCCACGATCAACACGGTGATCGGCTCCATCTCCGCCTCCTGCCTCGGTAGGGGCAGCCCCTCGTGGCTGCCCCTCCGCCCGGTAGGGGCAGCCCCCCGTGGCTGCCCCTCCGCTCGGTAGGGGCAGCCCCCCGTGGCTGCCCCTCCGCCCGGAGCACCCGTGAACCCTCCGTATCTCCGTGTCTCCGTGGTGAGCGGCCGCTCTCCTACGCCCGCAACGGGACTTCAACCCGCACGCGCGTTCCCTCGCCCGGACTGCTCGTCACATCGAAGCTCCCCTGGAGCACCTCGGCGCGCTTGCGCATGCTCAGCAATCCAACGCCCTTCCGCAGCCGCTGCTGGTCCCAGGCCGCAAGGTCGAACCCGACTCCATCATCCTGGATCTCGGCGACGATGCGGTCCTGGTCCTGCTTCACCCGCACCATCACCCGGCAGGCGTGGGCGTGCTTGGTCGCGTTGGTGACCGCTTCGTGTACAATGCGGTAGAGGGCCGTCTCGACCGCCTTTGGGAACCGGATCGGATCGGCGTCGAAGGCAACGACCTGCCCGGTCTGCTCGCGCAGCTCGTCCAGCTCGTAGCGCAGCGTCGCTACCAGGCCAAGGGTGTCGAGCGCCGCCGGACGCAGGGTGGCGATCACCTCGCGGGCCTCACGGATGGCGTTGCGCACCAGCGCGCTCGCTTTGCGGATGTTCACCCGTACCGGCTCCTCGAGCCCCGGCCGGTTGTCCAGCGCCTGGAGGTAGTGAAAGGCTGGCGCCAGGGTCTGGGCGACCCCGTCGTGGATCTCCAGGCAGATCCGCTCCCGCTCCTCCTCCTGGGCGTCGATCGTCGCCTTGAGGAGGAAGCTCACCTGCTGCTCGCGGTCGCGCAGGTCCTGGTGCAGGCGTGCGTTCTCGATCATTATCGCCGCCTGCCCGGCGAACAGCCCGAGCACGGAGAGATCGGCGTCGCCGATGGGCTGCGCCGGGGCCGCGGCGACCGCGAGCACGCCCAGGCACTTGCCCCCCGCCAGGAGCGGCAGGAGCGCGATCGAGCCGATGCCCAGGGCCTGCTGGGCCGCGGCTGCGACCTCAGCCTGGAGGTCTGGCCGCACCAGGTCGTAGTAGCGCGGGGTGACCAGTGCGCTACCCTCCAGGTAGACCTGAGCCACCAGGTTTTCGGTCCTGTCCAACCGGTAGCTGATGGGCTCCGGCGACGGTGCCACGCCCCCGGCGGAGCGCAGCGCCTCGCTGGTGTGTGGGGAGCAGAGGAGCCGACCACGGAGTCGTCCCCCCCGCACCTCCAGCAGTGTGAGGCAGGGGTAGAGGCAGTCGAGCTCGTGAGCGCAGGTATCGAGCAGCGTGCGCAGCACCTCCTCCAGCGGCCTGGCGCTGGCCACCGCGGCGGTCGTTCGCAGCAGCGCGGGGATGAGGCGGTGTTCCCGGGCGAGCTGCACTCGTTCGGCGAGCGGCAGGTATACTGGTGCCAGCATGGCGGTTGTCCTCCCCCTTGCGCGAGACAGGGTCACCGCAGTAGACACGGGCGCGCAGGGCGAGTGTAGGGCCATCCCGAGGAACTGTCATCGGCCAGGTGGCCGATGCCGGCATCGGCCACCTGGCCGATTTCCTGGCAGCATCGTGCGGGTACACTCAGCGCGTGGAAGTTGGTACACAGCCTGGGCAGAGGTGGAGCAGATGGGCAGGGCGGCGTCGCAACCATGGCGGCGCGGCGCGAGAGCCACATCAGCAGATGCGGTAGGGAGGCACTGGAGATGCGAGCCCTGGTGGTCGAGGACGATAGACTGGCCCGCGCGCTCGTGGTAGAAGTGCTGCGCAGGCGGGGCCACGACGTGTGGGCGTTCGCAGATGCTGAGACGGCCTGGGAAGCCTGCCAACAGGAAGCCTTCCCGCTGGTTATCCTGGACTGGGTGCTGCCTGGCATGGACGGCCTGGAACTCTGCCAGCGCATCCGAACCCTGCCTCACGGGGATAGCAGCCTGGTCCTGGTCCTGACCGCCCGCGAGCGGCCCGAGGACCTGACAGCAGTCCTGAATGCTGGTGCCGACGACTATGTGCCCAAGTCTGTCGCCGGCGGCCTGCTGGCCATTCGCCTGGCCATCGCCGAGCGGCGGGTGGAGCAGATTGCCGCCCGCAAGCGCGCGGAGGCCATAGCCGCGCGCGCGCAGGCGGCGGAGGCCGAACTCGCCGCGCTCGGCGAGCTGAACCGCCAGCAGAAGTTGCTGCTCAACTTGATCTCCCATGAGCTGCACACGCCCCTTGCTGCCATCCTGGGGTTTAGCGAGCTCCTGCTCGACCCGGCCACCGGGCCCGAGCAGCAACAACGAGGGCTTCGGGCAATCCACGAGGGCGCGCTCCGCCTGTGCGACCTGGTCTCGGAGGTGATAGAGCTGACGTGGCTCCAGGCGCACGACTGCCACCTGGATCGCCAGCCACTCGACCTGGCTCGCGCCCTCCCGTCCTGGCTCTCCGACCTTGCTGCACCGCCAAGAATCGTCGTCTCAGTCGCGCCAGACCTGCCGCCCATCGAGGGCGATGACGCACGACTCCGCAAAGTGGTGCGGCACCTGGTCGAGAATGCGCTCAAGTTCTCCCCCAGGGAGACGACGGTCGAGGTGGAAGCCCACCGTGCTGGGGAGATGGTCGTCGTTCGGGTACGCGATCGAGGGCCCGGCATCCCACCCGACGAGCAGGCGCGCGTCTTCGAGCCATTCTATCGAACGGCCGGGGCGCACGAGCAAGCAGCGCGCGGGCGCGGGCTTGGCCTGGCCCTGGTCAGGCGGATCGCCGAGTTGCACGGCGGACAGATTGGCGTTGAGAGCGCAGTCGGGGAGGGCAGCACGTTTACCATCGCCCTCCCCATCGCGCCCTCCAGGCCTGCCTGACGTGGGGAGTGCAGATTTGAGAGTGCAGAGTGCAGATTTCAAATCTGCACTCTGCACTCTCAAATCTGCACTCCCCGCTAGGCCGTCCTGGCGCGATTCGTGCGTCTGGCTTTCCGTCCGCACCAGGTATGGTCTGGTCGACACGGGAGCAGTGGCCCGATGACACAGTACACAGGGACAGCTCTGTCGAGACCCGGCGCGCCGCGCACCTTGCTCCTCATCCCTATCGTCCACAGCCAGGCGGACATGGGCAGCCTGGGAGCTCACTTGCCGGCGCGCCAGGCGCACGGCCAACTGGCGGAGGCTCGCTGGGCCGAGCTCCAGCGCCGAGTGCGGGCGCTGGAGCTGGACTGGCCCCAGGTCAAGGTGTATCAGGATGGGCTGCCAGACGCCGGCCCCGAGCTGCTCCAGAAGATCCTGGGAGAAGTCCAGAGCTCCAACTACGAACTGCTGCGCTGGCTCGTCGCCCAGGGAGCCGAATTGGTCGGCACCGAGTCGCCCGCCCTGCTGAAAGAGGAGTATGCCCACGTGCGGGCGGTGCTCACGGGCGCGTCTGCAGCCGCCAGAGCTCAGGCGCGGCGCGACTACGCAGAGCGGGCCGCCGGGCTCCTGGCCGAGCGCGACGCTTACATGGCCGACCGCATTGCCAGGACCCTGCCGCCTGGCCGGGTTGGCCTGCTCTTCGTTGGCCAGGCGCACCATGTGGCCGAACACCTCCCGGCCGAGGTCACAGTGCGGAACCTGCTCGACGACCGCGTGACAGATTTGAGAGTGCAGATTTGAGATTTGAGATTTGAGATTTGAGAGTGCAGATT
>JACQUR010000017.1 GCA_016210245.1 Chloroflexota bacterium | reverse complement strand
CTCCGGAGGGGCCCGGTGGGCCGATTTCAATACTTGACATTCCCCGCGGAACCTTAACTTGTTACCAATACAGAGCCGTCGCCCCCTACGGCTCAGCGACCGCCGGCACTGAAACTGGTCACACCCGCCCGGCTCTTCTCCCCGGTCCCTCCTGGTTGTCGGGTCGCCGAGCGGCCAGCATCGCCGGCCCGGTGGGGTTGCCCTTCGGTTGCAGGACCGCCCGAGCCCAGCTAGCAGGACAGCCTCGGCACGGAGAACAGGCCGCGCAACACCCTGTGGGGTAGTCTTACTCCTACCCCTTCAGGCGGGGCCCCCGGTGATTCCAGGCGTTAGGGCTTTGGTGTGGGGACAGGAGTGGGCAGGCGCACCAGGGTTTGCTTTCCTACCCGCAGGCCCTTGTCGCGCACCGGCAGCGTCTGGTAGACCGGCGGGTCATCAGGCTTGCCCGAAGCATCGGTGAACTGCCCATCGGCAGGATTGTCGTAGTGGAGGATAGCGTGCAAGGGCTCTTCGCTCACGGGCAAAGTCGTAAGAGGCACGCGTACGTTCCGATGCACGCCTGGTTCAATCTGGACCCTCCCCAGGTCCCTGGCGGTAACAGCCCTGCCTGTGGCTACAGGATGAATGACAACCCAGCCTGGCTTGTCTGTGATTACGAGCGGAAGGATCAGCTCCGGCCCACCCGTGTACAGATAGACCTCCAGGTGCGGCTCCAGGGAGGGCTTGCCCACAGTGAACGTCCCCACCATCCCACTCACCCGGTGCGGACCGCAGTAGAGGGTGAACGTCCCTTCTACCCCGGCCGGAATGGTAATGTCCCGGGTCACCGTTTGCTCCTTGTCAACGGCGATTTCAATGAGGTGCTCCAGGCCTTCGACGACGAAGGTGTGAGGCAACTCCTTGCCCTCCAGCACCAGCCGGATGCGCTCCCCAGGCTGGACGGTGATGTCACTGGGCACAAAAGCTGTCCCAGGGAGCATGATCTTGATCTCTCTCGGTGCAGGGACAGGAGCAGATGCAGGAGCAGCGCAAGCAAACAGCAAGACCATGGGAACAGTGGCTGCAAGGGACCCTAGCCATCCTCGCTTGTTCATAGCGTCCTCCTCGGCAGGAAAAACTTCCCCACCTACGTTCTTTATGTATGCCGCTGCGGGCGTTACAGTTCCATGTACGAATCCGTTCGGCTTGTAACAGGCCTGTTACAGTTTGCCGACTAGGCCAGCAATGCCTGCCTTGATAGGGAGAGCGCATACCCTCTGCGCGCCCACGACAACTCAGCACTCGGCAGGCTGCCAGGCGCGCCGGGTTTGGGATGACGGCCTCCTCGCTTGGAACTCAGCACTCAGCGCACAGTAGGCCGCCAGAACCGGGAGTGTCGTATACTCTCAACGGGAGACGGTTGAGACATGGCCACCGCAGAGTTGATTGCCGAGATGGCCGATCGCATCGTGCGCCGCTTCCACCCGCTGCGGGTGATCCTGTTCGGCTCGCACGCGCGCGGCCAGGCCGGGCCGCACAGCGACGTGGACCTGCTGGTTGTCCTGCCGCAGGTGGAGGATAAGCGCCGGGCTACGGTCGAGATAAGGCGAGCGCTGGCTGGTTTTCCAGTAGCTAAGGACGTAGTCGTCACGACTCCTGAGGAGATCGCCCGGCGGGGCGACCTGATCGGTACGGTGCTACGACCAGCCCTGCGTGAGGGCAAGGTGCTCTATGAGCGCCAGTGAGCTGATGGCGGAGGTGCGGCGCTGGCTGCGTTACGCCTGCGAGGATCTGGCGGCGGCCGAGGCGCTGGTCGGCAGTCCTGACGCGGCCCCGCGCCATGCGTGCTTTCTGGCGCAGCAGGCCGCCGAGAAGGCGCTGAAGGCCGTCCTGGTTTACTCGCGAGTGGAATTCCCTTTCCGCCACGACCTGGACACCCTTCGCGACCTGGTGCCGACTGGCTGGCACCTCAAGCAAGAGCACCCTGACCTTGCGGGCTTGACCGAGTGGGCTGTCGAGGCCCGTTACCCAGGCGACTGGCCGGACCCAACCGAAGCTGATGCGCGGAACGCCGCGAACCAGGCGCGGGCGGTCTGGGAATCGGTGCTCCGCGACCTGGAGGGTCATGGCTTCGACGTAGGGGCAACGCCGTAACCCATCCCCGTAGGGGCAGGCACGGGGGCCTGCCGATGGGAGTGGGCACCTTCTCCTGTGGCCGCCTGCTTTGGGGCTGTTGCCCCCTCCGGAGGGCGCGGCCAAGCGCCCCCGGCCCACCCCCGCCCCGGTTGGTAGGGGCAGACGGCCCTGTCTGCCCGCCGCGCAGAGCGCGGCAAAGCGTGGCGGAGCAGCGGGGGCAGGAACGACCTCCCAGCCCGCGCACCCTCTGCCGCCCTCGGGGCGGCGGGCAGACAGGGCCGTCTGCCCCTACCAACCGGAGCGGCCTGACTCTCAGCACCTCCGGCAGCGCCACCGACCAACCTGCCCACTCCGTCGAGGGGCAGCAGCGTGCGCAGGTCCGGGATCTCCGGGGTGGATGTAGTCGGCGAACTGGAACTCGGCCACCGGGCGCAGCCCGGCGAAGGCCGCGCCGATGGCGACGCCGGCGATGCCGATCTCCGCCAGCGACGTGTCCAGCACGCAACTCCTTCGCCCCCCGGCGCGTCTAAGGAACGAGCAGCCCTGGCGTACCCTCGCCATGTTGCCCATCCCTGGTGACGCAGCACTCAGCACTGGACGAGGCCTTGGCACGGCGCGAAGCGCGTGCTACACTCCTAAAACGAACGCTCGTTTTCTTTCCCAACCTGGTTGTCCCAGCCCCTGGGCGGACACGGGGGTCCGCCCCTACTGAGCCCCTGGGCGGACACGGGGGTCCGCCCCTACTGAGCACCCAGGACTGAGGAGCAGCCATGCCCAAGGTCACTCCGGCGCACGAGCAGCGGCGGCGCGAGCAGATCCTCGCCGCGGCGCTGGCCTGCTTCGCGCGCCACGGCTACCGCGCCACCTCGATGGACGACCTCGTGCGCGAGAGCGGCCTCTCGGTCGGCGCCATCTACACCTACTACCCGTCCAAGGAGGACCTGTTCCTCGCCCTGGCTGACCTGCGCACCGGCCAGATCCTGGACAACCTGAAGCGCCTCTACCAGCGCCCCGGCCCGATCGCCGACAAGACCCAGGAGGCGGCCGACCTGCTGTTCGACCTGCTCTCCGACGAGCTGGAGCCCTCGGCGCGGGTGAGCCTGGAGTTCTGGAGCGAGGCGTCGAAGTCGGAGCGGCTGCAGGTCCAGCGCGCCAGGCAGTGCGAGGCGATCCGCGAGTTCCTCCACTGGTTGATGGCCGAGGCGCAACGGAGCGGCGAGCTACGACCCGACATCGACCTGGCGGCCGCGGCGGAGCTGGTGATGGCGCTCAACGATGGCATCCTGACCCACCACGTCACGGGCGTGCAGCCCGTTCCCAGAGAGGTGCTCAAGGCGGCCTACGTCTCCTTCGTCATCCACGGCCTGGCGAGCACCACGCAAGTCGACAGTCGACAGTCGACAGTCGACAGTAGCAGTCGGCAGTCGGCAGTCGGCAGTCAGCAGGTGGCTCGTACGCCGTTCGACAGTGAACTGCCCTCTGCCGACCCAGCTCAACTGCCGACTGTCAACTCAGGTCGACTGTCAACTGCCAGCTCAATAGGAGGTGTCCCGTGACTCCCTTCCGCTCAGCCCTCGCCCATTCGCCCGCCGGCCTTGTCCTTGGCGGCGTCGTGGCTACCGCGCTGCTCGCCTCGGCCTGCGCGCCCCAGCCAGCGCCGGCCCCCGCTGCGCCGCGCGAGGCCCCGGCCATCTCGGTCTCGGCCGAGCCAGTGCGGCGCGGCGAGATCCAGCAAGCCATCTCGTACAGCGGTGACATCCGCGCCCGGGCCCAGGTCACCGTGTTCCCCAAGGCCTCGGGCCGCATCGAGAAGCTACCGGTGGACGTGGGCAGCCGCGTCAAGGCGGGCGACACCCTGGCCGAGCTGGAGCACGACAACGCCGAGATCCAGTCGCTCCAGGCGCGGGCGGCCCTGGCCTCGGCCGAGGCGCGGCTGGCGCAGGTGCAGGCCGGCGGGCGGGCCGAGGACGTGGCCATGGCCGAGGCCGCCCTGGAGGCGCAGCAGGCCCGGCTGGAGCTGATGGAGCAGGGCGGGCGGGTGGAGGCGGTGGCCCAGGCGCAGGCGGCCCTGGACATGGCCACGGCGCGGCTGGCCCTGGTCCGCAAGGGCGCCACCAGCGACCTGCGCCAGGCAGCCCAGAGCGCCGTGGACAGCGACACGGCCGCCCTGGCCTCGGCCGAGGCGGCGCTGGCCAGCCTGGGCGGCACCTCGTCGGCCGATCTGCAGGCCGCCCAGAGCCAGGTGGACAGCGTGAAGGCCCAGGTGGCGGCGTCCGAGGCAGCGCTGGCCAACCTCGCAGGCGCCAGCGCGGCCGACGTGCAGGCGGCCCAGAGCGCCTACGACGCCGCCCTGGCCCAGCGGACCGCGGCCAGAGCCGCGCTCGACCAGGCGAAGGCGCCCCTCGCGGCCCAGGTCGCCCAGGCCGAGGCCGCGGTCAAGCAAGCCGAGGCGAGCCTGGAGTCGGCCCGCTCCACCCGCGTGGCGCTCACTGTCGGGAGCATCGCCACCACCGCCGGCCCCTGCTACAAGCCGTCGGGCGACAGTCGCCTGGACTCCGACCTGTGTAACGCCGCCCTGGACGCGGCCAACGCGGGCGCGGTCGCGGCCGAGAAGGCGCTGGCCAGCGCTCAAGCGCAGCTCGAGCTGCTGCAGCGTGGCGGCGCGCCGGCCACGCAGGCCCAGCTTCAGGCCCAGCTCGACCAGGCCGAGGCCAACCTCAAGAGCGCGAAGGCGCGCCTGGACGCCCTCAAGAGCGGGGGCGTGGAGGCCCAGCGCGCCCAGGTGCAGGGCCAGCTCGTGGCCGCGCGCGAGAACCTGAAGGTGGCCGAGGCGCGCCTGGTGGCCGTCAAGGGCGGGACGCAGGAGGCGCAGCGCCAGGCGGCCCAGGCCCAGGTGGTGGCAGCGCGGGAGCGGCTGAAGAGCGACCAGGCGCGCCTGGACCAACTGGCCGAGGGCCCCCAGGAGGAGGAGATCCAGCAGGCCGAGGCGGCGGTGCGGCAGGCCGAGCAGCAACTGGCGCTGGCAACGCATCCGTTGACGGAACAGGACCTGCGGGCCCAGCGCGCCGTGGTGGAGCAGGCGCGCCTGCAACTGGAGAAGGCCCGCAACCCCTACACCAGCTTCGACCTCCAGGCCGCCCAGGCGGCGGTGGAGCAGGCACGGGCGCAGGTGGAGCTGGCCCAACTGGCGATCAAAGAGGCGCGCGTGGTCGCCCCGGTGGATGGGGTGGTGGCCGAGCGCCTGGTTTCGCCTGGGGCGCTGGCCAGCCCCAGCGTGCCGCTGCTCACCCTGGTGCCGCCTGCGCTGGAACTGGTGGTCAACGTGGAGGAGGCCCAGTTGGGCCAGGTGGTCGAGGGCCAGCCGGTGAGCCTGCAGGTCGCGGCCTATCCCGCGCAGACCTTCACGGGCACGGTCAGGACCATTGCGCCCACGGTCGACGCCAGGAGTCGGACGGCCAGCGTGCGCGTCGAGCCCCAGGATGGCGACGGCAAGCTGCGGGCCGGCATGTTCGCCAAGCTGAGCATCATCACCGCCGCCAGGCAGAACGCGCTGCTGGTGCCGCGCGAGGCGCTCGTGGGTGGAACGGGCGCCCAGGCAACCGTGGTGGCGATCGAGGACGGCAACCGCGTGCGCAAGCTGCCGGTGCGCGTGGGTCTGGCCAACGAGCGGCTGGCCGAGATCGTCAGCGGGCTGAACGAGGGCCAGTTGGTGGTCACCAGCGGCCTGGCCGACCTGAGCGACGGCGACCTGGTGACCCCACAGGTCGAGACGAGAACGGCGCTCGCGCGCTAACGAGTGCTGAGTGGAAAGTCCTGAGTCCTGAGTAGAGGTTCGGAGCCAGGCCGTAGCCCAGCTTGCTCTTGCTCTGGACCGTGTGGAAAGTCCTGAGTCCTGAGTAGAGGTTCGGAGCCTCACTCAGCACTCAGCACTCAGGACACAGGACTCGTAGGACTCAGCACTCAGCACTGGGAGCATGCCATGTGGCTGACAAGCATCTCCATCAAGCGTCCCCTGTTCATCCTCATGGTGATCAGCGGCCTGCTGGTCATCGGGCTGGTTTCGTGGAGCCGCATGCCGGTCGACCTGTGGCCGGCCCTGGACTTCCCCGTGGTCAGCGTGACCACGGTCTACCCTGGGGCCGGGCCGGAGGCGATCGACACCCTGGTCACCCGCAAGGTCGAGGACGCGCTCGCCGGGATGAACGACCTCGACTACGTGGTGTCGTCGTCCTTCGAGGGCGTCTCCAGCGTCACGCTCGTCTTCACCGAGAAGGCGGGCAAGGATTCCGCCATCGACGTGGAGCGGCGGGTCAACGCCATTCGCAACCAGTTGCCCGCCGACATCCGGCCGCCCACGATCGGCAAGTTCGATCCCAACGCCCAGCCAATCCTGAGCCTGGCCGTCAGCGGCAACCGCGACCTGGGCCAGCTCCAGCGCCTGGCCGAGGACAAGATCCAGAAGCGGCTGGAGGCGACCAGCGGGGTGGGCCAGGTCTCCCTGATTGGCGGCCTGGAACGGGAGATCCAGGTGCAGGTGGACCAGCGCAAGCTGCAGGCCCGCGGGCTGAGCATCCTGCAGCTCAACCAGGCCCTGGCCGCCGACAACCTCAACGTGCCGGCCGGCAACATCACCCAGCGGGGCAAGGACTGGACGGTGCGCCTGAGCAACCAGGCCCAGACGCCAGCCGAGCTGAACGAGGTGCTGGTCGCCAGCACCCCCAGCGGCCCCGTCTACCTGCGCGACGTAGCGACCGTAGTCGATACCTACAAGAAGGTCGGCCGCGTCCAGCGCTCCAACGGCCAGCCGGCCCTGGGGATCACCATCGTCAAGCAGGCCAGCGCCAACACTATCCAGACGGTCGACGCGGCCAGGAAGGTGCTGAAGCAGCTCGAGCAGGAGCTGCCGTCGGACGTGCAGATCGGCATCCTCACCGACGCCTCGGTCTTCATCCGCCAGAGCTTGAATGACGTGCAGACCGAGCTGACCCAGGCGGTCCTCCTGACCGGCCTGGTGCTGCTGGTCTTCCTGCACACCCTGCGCAGCACGGTGATCGTGCTGCTGGCCATCCCCACCAGCATCATCGCCACCCTGGGAGTGATGTACTTCCTGGGGTTCAGCCTCAACATGATGAGTCTGATGGCGCTGACCCTCACCGTCGGCATCCTGGTCGACGACTCGATCGTGGTGCTGGAGAACATCTTCCGCCACCTGCAGGCCGGGAAGGAGCCGAAGCAGGCAGCCCTGAGCGGCCGCTCGGAGATCGGCTTCGCCGCCATCGCCATCACCCTGGTGGACATCGTGGTGTTCACTCCGATCGCGTTCATGACCGGCATCGTGGGCCAGTACTTCCGCCAGTTCGGCCTGGTGATCGCCACCGCCACCCTGTTCTCGCTGTTCGTCTCGTTCACCCTGACCCCGCTGCTGGCCAGCCGCTGGTACCGCAAGGGCCAGAGCGGCGAGCTGGAGGCGGCGGGGCGATCGTGGAACCCGGGCGTGCTGTTCGCGCGCGCCTGGAACGCCGGCTACCGTCGGCTGGCGCGGGACTACGGGCGGCTGCTGAAGGCGGCGCTGCGCTTCCGATGGATCGTGGTTGGCCTGGGCGCAGCCTCCTTCGGCGCGGGCATCGCGCTGGTCACCACCGGCATCCTCTCGACCGAGTTCATGCCCAACGCCGACAGCGGCGAGCTGGTGGTCTCCATCGAAATGCCGGCCGGCACCCCCCTGGAGGTGACCGATACCGCCACGCGCACGGTGGAGGAGCGCATCCTGGCCTGGCCGGAGGTGGACAAGGTGTTCACCTCGGTGGGCGTGGGCGGGAACGCCGGCGGTGGCAGCCAGACCCGCTTCGCCCGCCTGCTGGTGGAGCTGAAGAAGAAGCACGAGCGGAGGCGCACGCCGCAGCAACTGGTGGAGGAAGCACGTACCTTCGGGCGCGACCTCCCCGGCGCCGTCATCAAGTCCAGCATCCCGTCCTTCGTGGGCCCGGGCGGCTCGACCATCGCGGTGCGCATCCAGGGCGAGGATCAGAAGGTGCTGGCCTCCCTGGCGAGCCAGGTTGCCGGCGCGGTGCGCAAGGTGCCCGGCACCCGGGACGTGAGCGACGGGGGAGTCACGGGCCAGCCGGAGCTGGTGGTGAGCGTCGACCACGAGCGCGCGGCCGACCTGGGGCTGACGCCGGGCCAGGTGGCGAGCGTCCTGCGCACGGGGCTGGCCGGCAGCACGGTGGGCACCTTCCGCCCGGAGGGCACCCGGGGGTGGGACGTGACCGTGGTCCTCAGCCCGGACGAGCGCGCCCGCGCCGAGCAGATCCCGGAGATCCCGATCGTGACGCCGAAGGGTGTCACCGTGCGGTTGGGGCAGGTGGCCCGGGTGGCCAGCGTGAGCGGGCCGACCCAGATCGACCGCCGCGATCGGCAGCGCTCCGTCTACGTCACCGGCGAGGTGAGTGGCCGCGCGGTGGGCGACGTGAGCAAGGAGATCCAGGCCGGGGTCGACCAGGTCCAGGTGCCGGCCGGCTACACGGTCAGCCAGGGCGGCGTGGCCCAGGCCCAGAACGAGACCTTCGAGCAGATCTTCCAGGCGCTCGGCCTGAGCGTGCTGCTGATGTACATGCTCATGGTAGCGCTGTTCGAAAGCCTGCTCTACCCCCTGATCGTCATGCTCAGCCTGCCGCTGGCGGTGGTCGGGGCGTTCGGCCTGCTCGCCCTGACCGGCAACACCCTGAGCATGATGAGCATGATCGGCCTGATCCTGCTCACCGGCCTGGTGGGCAAGAACGCCATCCTGCTGGTCGACTACACCAACACGCTGCGCGCGCGCGGCCTGGCCCGCGACGCGGCCCTGCTGGAAGCCGGGCCGACGCGGCTGCGCCCGATCCTGATGACCACCTGCGCCCTGGTGCTGGCCATGCTGCCGCTGGCGCTGAAGCTGGGCGAGGGAAGTGAGTGGCGCGGCCCCATGGCGATCACCGTGATCGGCGGGCTGATCACCAGCACCCTGCTCACCCTGGTCCTGGTACCCGCGGTCTACACCATCCTGGACGACTTCCAGCATCTGGTGGCGGCGCTGGTCGCGCGGCTGGGCAGACGGACGGAGGTGACGCACCAGCCGTCGTCCGGACAGGCGCTCGCGCCGGGCCAGCCGCCAGCGCCGTTGGAGGGACCGCTGCAGGCGCCTCTCCCCTCCCCCGCGGCGGGCGGCTCGGAGTAGGAGGCGTGGAACGGATTGCTGTCAGTTGACAGCAATCCGTTCCAGAAGCCTCAGTCTTCCCTTCTCAGGCGGCCCAGCCCCAGGCCCACGACGAAGGCGAGCACGGCGGCTCCGGCGATGCCGGCTGGCCAGGCGTAGGGCGGCACGGGCGACACACTTGGGGCGTAGGTCACGACCAGGCGGGGGGCGTTGCGGCCGGCCTTGCGCGAGGCGAACACCGCCTGCTCCTCCCGCTTGTTCTCTACGGTGCGCAGCCCCGCGGCGTAGGACACCAGTCCGTCCCGGACCTTGCGCACCACGCTGGGCGTGACGTCCCAGGAGTACCACACACCCGCCCCGTAGACCGCGGCGCTGGCGAGCGAGGGTGTCCCGACCTGCGGCACGGTGTTGAAGGTCACCTCAGCCTCGGACCACGCCCCCTCCGCCAGACTGACGTCGACCAGCCTGGCCGGCTGCGCCAGGTCGGCGCGCAGGGCGTAGAGCTGCAGGTGCGCGGTCTTCACCTCCACGTCCTTCAGCGGCGCCAGGTCGAACTTGAACAGGCCGATCGAGACCATCTGCTCCTGCTGCTGCACCTGGGAGGCGTACCAGATCTTGATGAAGTCCAGGTTGCCGAAGTTCTTGTCCCTCAGGCCCTGCGGATCGTCGGTGGTGGCCACGTCGGCCACGACGTACGCATCTTCTGCGTCGTCCAGCACCAGGCTCTGAACCGCGGGCGAGGTGCAGCCGGCGAGCGCGAGCGCGAGCAGCGAGGCGAACAGCAGCAGTTGCTTCATGACTCCCTTTCCACCCTTCCAGCTTGACTCAGAGCCCCGCCAGACCCCCGCGTGCGGTGTCATCTGCGGCCTCGACCGGCCTGCGCGCCCGAGCGCCCCGCCGCACGGAGGGCCAGCGAGCGGAACGCCAGGCCCGCGGCAGGAGCGGGCTCCAGCGGTCGGAAAAGTACAGGAGGACCACCACCAGCGGCAAGAGGAGCAGCAGACCCAGCACCGCCAGGTCCACCTCGGTGCGGTACACCGCGGCCAGCGCCAGGGGCTCCCGCACCAGGACCTGGACCGTCGCCTGGCCGGCCGCGTAGCCGGGGAAGCCGACGAAGGACGACTTGAGCACGAGCATCTGCTGGACCGACTGGGGGACCGCGACGGTCACGATGGTCCCGTCCGTCTGCCAGCCACCGCCAGACGCGCCATATGGACCGTCCACCTTCAGCATCACCTGGCGCTCGTACACGGCGGCCACGACCACTGGCCGGTCCACCACGCCGCTCACCTTCGGCGAGAGCAGTCCATCCATGCCCTCCCAGCGCTTGAACGCGTATCGCTCCCGCTCGGGCACGATCTCGATCAGCGGGGGCGTCTCCAGCACCACCTCCTGCCCCTCTTTGAGCCACTCCCGCTTCAGCGTACCCATCGGGCTGCGCGCGTCGACCAGGTACTGCCTGTCGTAGGTCGCTCGAACCGTGTACGGGGCGTCCACCTTGAGGGCGGCCAGGGCGTTCTGGGGATTGGCGATCACCGGGGGCGGGAAACCCACGCCCTCCCAGCGGGCGAACTTCCAGCGCTCTTCCTTGACCTCGCCGGCGACGGTGTCTGGAGCCTGCAGGACGAAGTTGGAGCCGTCGGCGTACCAGCCCGAGCCTGCCAACTGGACGAACTCCGGCCCCTCGATGGTGAGCAGGTGCTCCTTGAGCCACTTCACCTCCAGGTTGGTCGGCTTCACCGGGGCGATGGTGTTCCTCGGCTGGAACGGGGTTTCCCCGTCGCTCCACTGCTGAAAGCGATACCGGCTCTTCTCCCCTTCCCCAACCCGCGCCGTCTCCGGCACCTCCAGGCTCAGCGGGCGGCCGAAGGGCACCCACGCGCTCCGCTGGAAGCTGGTGGCCGCGGAGCGCACCAGGACCAGCACCTCGTGGTCGTAAACGGGCTGGTACGCCCCGGCGCGGATGAGGGTGACGCAGCGGGTGGTGGGCCCGTGGCTCCACTTCTGGAAGACCCAGCGTTCCCCCTCGCTCTTGTAGAAGCGCTCCTCCGGCACGCACACCTCACTCTCCGCAGGAACGCTGGTTGGCAGCTTCTGCGTCTCCACGCCATCGACGAGCAAGGGGGAGGGGCTGCCGTTCGAGATAACAATGCCCCCCCGCTCCTGAGCAAAGGCCGCCCCCGCCCCGAGCAGCCAGGCGCACAGGGCCAGGATGAGCGCCGAGCGGCGGAAACAGACCTTCACCGGTGTGCTCTCCCACATGAGAACCAGGGTTGACCGACTGCAGGCCTGCCGAGGCGGTGCCGCGCCATGATACTCCAACACCCGTCGTAGAACGCAAGCAGGCTCAGCACAAGCTGGAGACGATTGGAGGGGCGAGTCTGTTGACTCGCCCCTCCACACCAGACCCATGACGATTCGGTTACGTCCCTGGCTATCCCGTGCGACTACTGGATGGCGACGGCGATCCAGTGGAAGCTCGTAGCCCCAGGCGCAGCCGCACCCGCAGCATCCTGGCAGTCAATGTTGAATCCGTTCGTGGTGATGGCAGACACGGATGCGAAGAACCCGGTTGCGCCCACCGTGGCCACCACTTTTGGTGCGGTGGGGGCAGCCGCTGTGAACGCCACGGCCGCGCCGCACGTCCCGGTGCCCTCCTCCATCCACGTCATCGCGGTCCCGCCGCCCACCCTCAGACTGCCGCCGCCCTGTACGACCAGGTTGTTGAAGGTGCTCGTGCCGGCAGTTGCCTGGAGGTCGCCGCCTACAGTGGTCAGGCCGGTGGAAGTCTTGAACGTCCCGCTGGAGTTGGAGAAGTCGAAGTTACCGGCCCCGGCCGCTGCTGTCAGGCTCTTGCCCGCGGCCAGGGTGGTGCTTCCGCCCAGGGTCACGGCCCCGGTCGACGTACTGAAGGTTCCGGTGGAGGCCGAAAAGTCGACGTTGCCCGCGCCAGCCGCGGCGCTCAGGTTCTTGCCCGCCGCCAGGGTAGTGCTGCCGCCCAGGGTGACGGCTCCAGTAGAGGTGCTGAACGTGCCGGTCGAGGCCGAGAAGTCGACGTTGCCCGCCCCGGCCGCGGCCGTCAGGTTCTTGCCCGCGGCCAGAATGGTGCTGCCGCCCAGGGTCACGGCCCCCGTAGAGGTGCTGAACGTGCCGGTCGAGGCTGAGAAGTCGATGTTCCCCGCCCCGGCCGCGGCGCTCAGGTTCTTGCCTGCCGCCAGGGTGGTATCGCCGCTCAGGGTGTTAGCACCGGTGGAGGTCTTGAAGGTCCCGGTGGCAGTCGAGAAGTCAAAGGCGCCGGCCCCGGCCGCCGCACTCAGGTTCTTGCCCGCGGCCAGCGTCGTATCCCCGCTCAGGGTGTTGGCCCCCGTCGAGGTCTTGAAGGTCCCGGTTGCGGTCGAGAAGTCGAACGCGCCCGTGCCAGCGGCCGCGCTCAGGTTCTTGCCTGCCGCCAGGGTGGTATCGCCGCTCAGGGTGTTGGCACCGGTGGAGGTCTTGAAGGTCCCGGTGGCAGTCGAGAAGTCAAAGGCCCCAGCCCCGGCCGCGGCGCTCAGGTTCTTGCCGGTGGCCAGGGTCGCATCCCCACCGAGCGTGTTGGCCCCCGTGGAGGTGCTGAAGGTGCCGGTCGAGGCGGAGAAGTCGAAGTTCCCAGCCCCAGCGGCAGCGGTCAAGTTCTTGCCCGCGGCCAGGGTGGTGCTCCCGCTCAGGGTGTTCGCCCCCGTGGAGGTGCTGAAGGTGCCGGTCGAGGCGGAGAAGTCGAAGGTGCCGGCCCCGGCCGCAGCGGTCAGATTCTTGCCCGCGGCCAGGGTGGTGCTGCCGCTCAGGGTCACGGCCCCGGTCGACGTGCCGAACGTGCCGGTCGAGGCCGAGAAGTCGAAGTTCCCGGCGCCGGCCGCTGCGCCCAGGTTCTTGCCCGCCGCCACGGTCACGTCGCCGTTCAGGCTGACCGCGCCCGTCCCCGTGCCGAAGGTGCCGGCTCCGGCCTGGCCGAAGCTACCGCTGGTGATCGACACCCCCCCGCCGAAGCTGGCCAGTCCGTCGGTCACGGTCAGGGTCTTGCCCGCCGCCACCGTCGCATCGCCGCTCAGGGTGTTGGCCCCGGTCGAGGTCTTGAACGTCCCGGTCGCGGTCGAGAAGTCAAAGGCGCCAGCCCCAGCCGCCGCGCTCAGGTTCTTGCCGGCCGCCAGAGCAGTATCCCCGCTCAGGGTGTTCGCGCCGGTCGAGGTCTTGAAGGTACCGGTCGCGGCCGAGAAGTCGAAGGCCCCAGCGCCGGCCGCCGCGCTCAGGTTCTTCCCCGCCGCCAGCGTGGTATCACCGCCGAGCGTATTGGCCCCGGTAGAGGTGCTGAACGTCCCGGTCGAGGGCGAGAAGTCAAAGTTCCCGGTGCCAGCCGCCGCACTCAGGTTCTTGCCCGCGGCCAATGTCGTGTCCCCACCCAGGGTCACGGCGCCTGTGGAAGTCTTGAAAGTCCCGGTCGAGGCCGAGAAGTCGAAGTTACCGGCCCCGGCCGCTGCTGTCAGGCTCTTGCCCGCGGCCAGGGTGGTGCTTCCGCCCAGGGTCACGGCCCCGGTGGACGTACTGAAGGTTCCGGTGGAGGCCGAGAAGTCGACGTTGCCCGCGCCAGCCGCGGCGCTCAGGTTCTTGCCCGCCGCCAGGGTAGTGCTGCCGCCCAGGGTCACAGCCCCGGTCGACGTGCCGAACGTGCCGGTCGAGGTCGAGAAGTCAAAGGCGCCCGCGCCAGCCGCGGCCGTCAGGTTCTTGCCGGCCGCGACGGTGGTGTCCCCGCTCAGCGTGTTGGCCCCGGTCGAGGTCTTGAACGTGCCGGTCGCGGTCGAGAAGTCGAAGGCGCCAGCTCCGGCCGCTGCGCTCAGGTTCTTGCCCGCGGCCAGGGTCACGTCCCCGTTCAGGCTGACCGCGCCCGTCCCCGTAGCGAAGGTGCCGGCCCCCGTCTGGCTGAAGTTGCCGCTGGTGGTGATGTTCCCGTTGGCCCCGTTGATGGACCAGGTCGGGCCGCCGGTGAGGCTCAGGCTGGTGCCCGCGTTGGCATTGCCAATGGCGATCGCGTTGCCCGCCCCGACATTGGCGCCCACGTTGATGGCCTGAGCCGAGCCCACGTTGCCGATGTCGAGGGTGCGAGCCACGTTGCTGGAGCCGATGCTGATCTTCGAGGCAGCAGCCGCCGAGTCCAGGATCGTATTCCCAGCGGTAGCGGCCAGGCTCAAGCCGGTGGCGCCCGTCACGGCCAGCCCGGCCCCTGCCGCGCTGGTCACCAGCGGTGTGGTTACCGAGGTTCCAGCGTAGATGCTGCGCCAGGTGGTAGCGCCGGAGCCGAGGTCGTAGGTATTGGCGACCCCAGGAACGATCGAGCCGTTGATGGCCAGGTTGCCGCCGAGCGTTACGCTGGTCCCAGCCACGGTATTGCCGATGCTGATCGTGTCAACGCCGGTGCCCGTGCCGATGTTGATCGTCCGGGCCAGGGGGCCGCCCGCGCCCACGTTCAGCGTCGTGGCGGCTCCACCCCCGACATTGATCGTCGTCGCGGTCGTATTGCCCAGGTTCAGCGCCCCGGCCGCGTTGGTGTCGAGTCCCTGGCCCGGGGTCACCGTCACGTTCCCGCTGGCCGCCACGTCGAAGTTGCCGAAGTCGACCGACGAGGCGGCCGAGCCCCGCAGCGTGGTCGTGGCGAGCGAGTCCCCGACGGTGATCACGTCGGCCGCCGTGCCACCGGTGCCGATGTTGATCGTGTCGATCCCGGTGCCCGTGCCGACATTGATCGTATGGGCCGTGTTGGTGGTGCCCAGATTGAGGGTGGCGCCGTTCACGCTGGTAGTGGCCAGGCTGTCGCCGATGCCGATCGTATCGGCCGCCGTGCCGCCAGTGCCGATGTTGATCGTGTCGACGCCGGTGCCCGTGCCGATGTTGATCGTCCGGGCCAGCGCGCCGCCCGCGCCCAGGTTCAGGGTGGTGGCAGCCCCGGCCATGTTGACCGTGGTAGCGTTCCCATTGACCAGGTTGAAGGTCGCGGCCGTGGTGGTCAGGTCGCCGCCATTCACCGCCGCATCGCCGGCCGTGACGACGTCCCCGGTCGCGCCAGCGACCGACCACTTGTTGCCCCCGGTCAGCGTCAGGCTCGTGCCCGCCACGCCGTTGCCCACGCTGATTGCGTCGGCGCCCGTGCCACCGGTGCCGATGTTGATGGTGTCGACCCCCGTGCCCGAGCCCATGTTGATGGTGCGGGCAGTATTGGAGGTGCCGAGATTGAGGGTGGCGCCATTCACGCTGGTGGTGGCCAGGCTATCCCCCATCGTGATCACATCTGCCGCCGTGCCGCCGGTGCCGATGTTGATCGTGTCAACCGCGGTGCCCGTGCCCATGTTGATGGTGCGGGCCAGCGTGCCGCCCGCGCCCAGGTTCAGGACCGCCCCTTGCAGGTTGACGTTGTCGCCCACCACCAGGGTCCCATCCAACGTCGTGTTCCCGCCTACTGCCAGGTTGCCCACCATCGCCGTGTTCCCGCTCGCCGCGGCGACCGTAAACCGGTTAGTGCTGGGCGGGCCGATGGTGCCGATGCTGAAGTCTCCACCCAGAGCGGTACCATCCTTCACGGTCAGCGTGCTGTTGAGGGTGGTTGCCCCGCTCGCGGCCAGCGTCGTGTAGACGCCTGGCCCCTCTACGATGCGCCCAACCTGGGAGTCGTCGATGATCGCCTGCTTGATAGTGACTCCGGTGATGGTGCCCCCGGAGATGACCGCTTCGTTGATGGTCGTGCTGTTGTCCAGCGTCTTGTTGGCCAGGGTCTGCTTGGCCGTGTCCAGCACCACCGTGCCAGTGACCTCGCCGCTCCTATCCTTGTAGGAGATAGTGCCGCTCGGTATCGCGAGCTTGCCAAGCACTCCCACGTCGCCCTGCACCTCCAGGCCACCGACGACAGAAGCGTCCTGCTTCACCTGGAGCTTCCCACCCACGCTGGCATCCTGGCCTACCTCCAGCACGCCGATAGACGCACTCTTGCTCACGTCCAGCGTGCCTGCAACCGTGGCGTTCTTGCTCACGTCCAGCGTACCGCCGACCGCGGCGTTCTTGCTCACATCCAGGGAAGTCAGTGCGCTCGCGCCCGAGGCAGTCAGGGCGCCGAGCGCCGTCGTGCCCGCTACCGTCAGCCCACCGCCCACGGTGGCATCCTTCGTCACCGCCACGGAGTTCAAGCTACTTGCGCCGGAGGTGGTCAGCTTCGCGAGCGAGCTGTCGCCGGCCACTCTCAAATCACTGCCCAGGCCAGTAGCCCCGTTCACCGTCAGACCACCGTTCAGGGTTGTGGCTCCATCGACCACGCTGAGGGTCGAGTTCCCTAGAGTCAGGGCCTGGCCCGCGGGCAGAACAAGCCCCCCTGCCGCCGTCATCAGCCCCGCCGTCCTCAGAGCGCCGTCGAGCCTGGTGCTGCCCGCCACGCTCAGACTATTGAGGCTGCCCTCGCCGGTGAAGCTGCCCGCGGGTCCTGGAACTCCTGTGGGGCCGGGAGGCCCCGGAACTCCCGTCGGACCTGGCTGAGGCGTGGGCACGACGACCGCTGAAGTCCCTTCTTTCTCCGTGACCTGAATCGGTCCCCCCTTTGTCAGGTCGCTCACTACACTCTCTACGCTGGAGCTCCCCGTCATCTTCGGGTCCAGCGGTGTGGTGCCCCTAGCTTGCTTGGTTAGGTCCCAGGCGCGGACAATGTCACCTGCGGAGACGGCCTTGACCGCGTCAGGAGGCCCCGCGAGCACGAGGCCCAACACCTCTAGGAGTTTCCTGGCATCGGTCGCGTTGGACATGCTGGAAACCGCCTGGCAATCCGACGTCGACGGACTGATCTGTTGCCCGTCGCGCACGGTGAAGGAGTTGACTCGCTGTGGCGAAGAGAGGCACCCCACGTAGGCCGCGCCCTGGACCATCGAAAAGGCGAAGCCACCAGGCTGGCCGGCAGTGGGAGTCTGCTTGGTCAGGTTGCCTGACTTGCCCCTGATTACCGCTATCTCGTCCCCGGTGATCAATTGAAAGTAGGAGGCGGGCGAGGGGTAGTCTCGCACGTCGAACATCAGCTTGGCCTGAACCACCCGTATCCGCGCTTGGCGGGCAGCAACCCGGCTCTGGTCGACGTCGAACACCTCGATGCCGATCTCGGACCCGGGGTCCAGGATCAGCAGCGAGCCTTCCACGAACGCCAGCGTGGCCCGGCCCTGAGCGCCGGTGCGCACCGAGGCGCCAACGGGGAGGCCCATGCCGCTCGTGAGCGGCTGCCACGCGGCCTGGATGTTCGGCTTCCACTGGGCCTCGCCCTGGAAGACGTTCGCAGTAGCCACGAACGGCCCACCGCTGGCGGTGATCGCAGTGGGGACCACAGGGGCCACGGGTGGCCCAGGCGACGCAGGGGGTGCCGTAGCAGAGACAGATACTGGCGCCTGCTCCGTCGACGCCGCCTGCGGGGCAGGCGCGCACGCCGCTGCAGCCAGAAGCACGATCGACGCGGCGACGACCGTTGGGCCGAACACAAGTCGCGACACAACCATGACAGCCCCTCCAGCACCAGATTCCACGTGCATCCTACACACTTGAAGCCGGCTTGTCAACAGCGTTTGGAACAGTAATGATGATATGTCCGGTCAACAGAGCGGATCCGTTCTCTCGGCATTTCGTACACGAGGCAGCGTAGCGGCTGAGGCGCTGTCCCTCAGAACTTCGTCGCTAACTCCGATATCGCGAAAGTCGCCGCGCGGCGGGCAGTCAATAGCACCTGGCTCTGTCATGGCCGGGTTTGCGCCCGCTTCGCTCGCCTTCCCCGGCCGATGACGACCGGGGCGAGCGCAAACGCCCCCAGAAACGATCGGCATTGCCGACACGCGACACCCGGGCGTGACGGCACGGGAGAGCCGCTACCCGGCGCGGTGCTGCCCGCCCCGAACGGGCCCGGGGACGGAGCCATGCCCTTCACGGCAACGACCTGTCCTTGAGGACGAAGCGCTCTTCACCCGGGGCCCCGCACCGGCCGGACCAAGGTAGGCGTCGACGCGCCCGGCACAGGAGTTGCCGACGCTCGCGCCATTGGGCTCGGCGTGTCCGTGGGCACCGGCGTTCGAGTCGGTGCATCCGTAGGCACCGGCGTTGGAGTCGGTGGTGTGGGCCCGGGCGGCGATGCGCGAGCGGTCGCCGCCGCCGGAGTCCGCGCTGCAGCCTGGGGAGAAGCAACGGGCAGTGGCGGGGACGCACGGCTCTCGCATCGGACGCGGGGCGGGTCCCGGAAGCCGATGGTCGAGCAGTGTACGTAACCTCCTACTTCGCTGCTTGCGGGTGGAACGGAAACTCCGTACCAGACGTGCGACGAGTAGGACCCACCTGGTACCTCCACCGCCTCTCCGTCGGACACCTCGCAGAGCACGGTCACTGGTCTGCCGGACGAAAGCCAGTCGATTGGGTCCGCATCAGGACCAGCCGTCCGCGGCTTGGGCCGCACATTGGCTGTCTCCGGGGCGGACGCCATCAGGGGTGAGGCGAACCACCGGCACTCGCCGGGCGGCCCCGGGCTCGGGCTCGCGAGCACCGGGGCGACAGCAGCGGTTGGAGCGCTGGTTGGCACAAGGGGTAGGGACTGGCGCGTCGAGGGCGGGCCGGCCGACGTTGGGCTCGGCCCACCTCGACCCATCCATAGAACCGGGGCAAGGAGGGCGAGAGCGACGAGGCCTGCGGCGAGGGCACGGATCGACGACCGGTCGAGCGCAGCCTGTGCGCGGGCCGTGCCAGGCCCGGGGTTCACCCGAACGACGATGGCGCTGATGTTGTCGGGGCCACCCGCGCGATTGGCGGCGTCGACCATCGCGGCGGCCGCACTCGCGGCGCTCCTCCCCCACACAAGCCGAGCGAACTGGTCATCGGGCACTGGCCCATGCAGGCCGTCCGAGCAGAGCAGCAGCGTATCGCCGTCGTGCAGCGTCGCCTGTACGATCTGCACGTGGAGCTGGCTGGTCCGGCCAAGCGCCTGCGTCAGGGCGTTGCGGTGGGGATGGGTCCGCGCCTGGTCCGCCGTCAGCATCCCCGTGGCGCGTTGTTCCTCCACCCAGGTGTGATCGGTGGTCAGTTGACGCAGCGACCGTTCGGCCACCAGGTAGGCCCGGCTGTCGCCAAGGTGGCCAATGGTCAGAGCACGCCCGTGGATGACTGCCGCAGTCAGGGTGGTGCCCATGCCCTGCCGGGACGGGTCGGCCGAGGCCTCGGCCAGAATACGGCCGTGAGCGATCCGTATGGCCTCGTGGAGCGCCAGCGCTGGGTTGGTCGCGGTGGCGTGGTAGTACGCCTCGCGGGTGGCCTCGATCGCCAGCCGGCTGGCCACCTCGCCCGCGCTGTGGCCGCCCATGCCATCGGCCACCACGCACAGGACCCCGCGCGCCTGGGCGTAGGGCGAGTCCGTCGGCTCGCAGAACACAGCGTCCTGGTTGTGCGACCGACGCCGGCCGGCGTCGGTCGCAATTCCCACGTCGAGGCATGGTTGCTCCAGGGTAACCGCTCGCGCGAAGCTCGTTGCCATCGCTCCCCTTCACTTCCCCACGCTAGCCTGGCTGCAGCCGGCCCGGACCGCGCCCGGCGGCTGGTTTCGGCGCGGGCATGCCCTCCGGAGCCTCCACAATCCCCAGCACGACCAGTTCGCTTTGCCCGAGCCGTATGCGGTCGCCCGTGCGCACGGGGGCTCGCAGCACCGGGTGGCCGTTGACGAACGTCCCGCTCGTGCTCCGCAGGTCCTCGATGGTCCACAGTGCTCCCCCTTGGACCAACCGGGCATGCACCTTCGATACGAACGGATCGGGCAGATGCACCTGTGCCACCGGGCTCCGGCCGATGAGCGCGGAGTGTCGCAGGGTGAAACGGCCAACCGCCGGCCCCTCTATCGCGGCTAGCAACAGCCGGGTACTGGGTGCTCGGGGGCGACCGGCAGTCACCACGACGCCAGCCACGAGCAGGGCAGCCGCCAGCACCAAGCCCAGCACGAGCTCGGGCGGCGCTCCCGCCGGTGTTGGGACGGGCGAGGCCCGGCTGGAGAAGATGGCCGTGAACGGCTCCTCTGCGCCGGACACTTCGAGCCCGGCCACAGTGACACTCCAGGTCCCTGGGCGCGGGTTGGCCACCACCACGTGGATCGGCCGCCCGCTGGTATAGCTGGTGAGCCCCGGGTAGCCTGGCTCCACCAGACTCCCGCTGGGATCGCGCAGCTCGAGCCCCAGGCGGCTGCCCGGCCAGTTCAGCGTCGCGTGGAGCACCGCCTGTTGAGCCGGCACGCTCACCGGGGCAAGCAGCTTGCGTTCCCCGGCGCGGATTCGGTCCTGCGTCTCGCGCAGGATGTCGCCGGCTGTTTCGTGGCTCACGCGCAGGTAGACGTTCTCGAGCTGGGATGCATTAGCGGCAGTGTAGAAGCCGCCGCAGTTCGACACGTTGGTGAGGCGGCGTAGGAACGGCTCGTCGTACGCCAGCCCTGACGCGCCGAAGCCGATGGTGGTCAGGCACGTCCCCTGGCCGGCGATTCGTGCAGCCGGGCCGGACAGGATCTGCTCTCGGCCCAGGCCGGTGTTGGTGGCTCCATCGCTCA
The DNA here is from genome assembly GCA_016210245.1 of Chloroflexota bacterium. Taxonomy (GTDB): domain Bacteria; phylum Chloroflexota; class UBA6077; order UBA6077; family JACQUR01; genus JACQUR01. The sequence goes on along the minus strand of JACQUR010000017.1, from coordinate 7,930 downwards.
GCACAACAACCATGCGCCGGGCCCCGGCTGGGGCCCGGTCAATCTGCGAAGCCGCCAACTCCAGCCCGGCCCCGAGATTCGTATTGCCATCGGCGCGGAGATCGCTGAGAGCGCCCTCAATTGGCCCCAGGTCATCAGCAAGCGGGGCCACAACTCGTGCGCTGGTCGAAAACGCCACCAGGCCGGCGCTGTGGACCGCAGTAGTCGCCTGGCGGTCCCGTACAAGGAACTCGATCAGGTTTGCGGCCGAGCGTTGGGCCGTCGCCAGCTTGGTTGAACTGCTCATAGGCTCGCTCATGCTGCCCGAAACGTCCATCACGAGCATCGTTGCCGACACGGGAGGCGAGGTCCGGCACCAGTCCTGGACCTTGAAGCTGTATGGCTCCGGATTCAGCGTGTTCCGGTATTCACCTGGTTGAAGGAGAACTTTGAGTGTCGTATTAGGTACTTGAAGCGTCAACAGTGTGCCCCTACCCTTCCACGCGTCACCGGATGCGTCGAGGAGCTTCGCGTTGAAGAGGTCTGATGGATCGCGCGTCTGATCCAGCTCCAGGTCACTGAAGAACTGATCCTCTGGCCCGGCATATCGGGCGACGGAGAGGTGGACATGCGCACTATTCGACGCGATCGTTCCGAGCGGCTTGTTCGCTGTGACTCTGCTGCCGAGCTCGAGTCCACCCTTGCCGCCCCGACGCCCGTGGTCGACGTGGGTCATATAGGTCATCAACCGCTCGGCAGGGTAATAGACGTTGAATGCGTAATCGGAGTTGGGGTTGTGGCGCACCACCTTGCCGTCCGCCAGCGGGAAGACGTCCCTGCTTCCTCCCGGGGACGCAAAGACGTCGATCCCCGTGTGGATCGTGGGCTCCCCCGCGCCGTTTCGGTCCGGGCTATTCCCCCACTGGCTACGTGGGTCTTTCCACAGCCAGCCTAGAACACCGTCGACGATGGGGAACTGAAAAGCCGCGCCCGGGCACCGAGGCGGGGTTGCTGCCAGCGCCACGGGAGTGCTCGCGTGCCACAGCAGCACAGCGACGCTGGAAAGAACAACTGTGGCCCTCGCAAAACTGGGGACTGCAACGCACGACCGATGGCGCTGCACTGCGCCGATAATGGCTCTCGGGTCTACACGCACCAGTGCCGACAGCATCCATGCAAGCATTCGGCCACCCTCCGTCACCGTCGCACTTCTCGCCTGGGTGCGCATCCCAGGCTGGGAGCCTCCGCCCCCCGCCGGGCTTCCGAGGGCGAGAGACTGGCGGTACCTACCGTGTTTATCGGTAGCCAAGGCCCAGTGTGGAATTGCCGGACCCGTGCCGCCACTCGCCAGGGCATCCGCGGGAGGCCCTTCAGTTGGCTGCCGCTCGTCCGCGGCACAAGCGCACGGTACCTGACAGTCGTCTCCAGTTCGCCGAACACCATCTTTCGAAACCTGTGCAGCGGTCAGTAGCTGCGAACTGGCCTCTCACGTTCTCCCAGGCCCGCTCCAGCATGGAGGCGTGCGGCGCCGCTAGGGCTGATTCACAGCGAGGTGGTCGACAAAATGGGCCTCGACCACCTCCTTGAAGTCCTGGGGCGCGCCCGCCCCGATGTACAGCAGTCCCTTCTGATAGGTTCCATCTGACACTGGGGGGTTCAACGTGTGACCATTGACGCTGACCTCGATGGTCGCGCCCTTACACCTCAGTTCGAGGCGATTGGGCTCGTCACCAGCCTTCATGTCTGCTACGTTCAGCCACTCCTTGAGGAGTGCGGACTCGACCTGCTCCGGGTCTTTCCGTCGGATCTGGACCTTTCGCGAGCCGGGGTACGCGAACAGCCTGTACCCGGAGTTCTCGTCGGCGCCCTTTTGAGCTCGGCAGGTCAGGGCCAAGAACCCCTCCTTCCAGCCCTGCACAAGTTTGGCCTCCGCCTCCAGAGAAACGTCCTCGTATTCGCCCCGAATCACGGCAAGGGCCATCCTACCCCAATCCGCGCTCTTCTTGATTACGTACTCGCCTGCGTCATAGTGATATTCGAGGCTGTACGAGGGCTCAGGGGAATACCTTGGCAGGATTCCTTCACCGTCTTTCCTGAAGTTGTCGCTGGTGGGGCCACTCAGGCTGAGCATAGTTCGGAGGCCTTCGGGTAGGTCAGGCAACGGCGGCGTGGCAGTATTAGCCGGCTCAGCGCGATGTGGCGTGGCTGCTGGCGCCGGGGTCTGGATGGGCGGCGCTGTCGACTGCGGCGCGGCCGTCGGGGCTGGCGACTGCGGAGGCCGCGGCGTCGCAACTGCTGCCGTCGGTGCGGGTTGGCGCGTCACCGGCACGGCCGTTGCCCTCGGGACGACGTCGACCTGGCTGGCCGGGATGGCTGACCGCCCCGCTCCCCCGCTCAGCGCCAGCAACGCCACGACCACGAGCAGCGCGGCGACGGCGCCGCCCGCGGGGATCCAGAATCCCGTCCCCCACGGGACTGCTACGGTCCGGGGCGGCAGCGCCAGTGGCCGAGGTGGCGCCCCTCCAACCCGCGCCCGCGGTGGGATGAAACTCCTCCCTGCTCCCTGTCCGCCTAGCGCGGCCACAAAGGCAGCGGCGCTGGGGAACCGCTGCTCGGGCGCCTTGGACAGCATCCGCTGGATCGCCGCGTCGACGTGCTGTGGGAGGTCCGGCCGCGCGGCGCGCAGCGAGGGTGGCGCCTGGTACACCTGCATGTGCAGCAGGGCGACCCCCGAGTTCGCTTGGAACGGTACCCGCCCAGCCAGCAGCTCGTAGGCCATGATCCCCAGGGCGTAGAGGTCTGCCCGGAAGTCCACCGTCTGTCCCAGGGCCTGCTCGGGCGCCATGTACTCCGGCGTGCCGGCAATGGCACCCATGCGGGTCAGTTGCGTGGCGCCCCCCACCCGGGCGATGCCGAAGTCCGCCAGGCTGATCCGGTCGCCGGCCTCCACCAGGATGTTCCCTGGCTTGAGGTCGCGGTGGATGACCGTCTGGCCGTGCGCATAGTCGAGGGCGCTCGCGATCTGGCCAAGGATGGTCAGCGCGCGGCCCGGCGGCAGCGGGCCGCCCTTCTTGACCACCTCGGCCAGCGAGGTGCCCGGAACGAGACGCATGGCGATGAAGAACGACCCCTCCGCCTGGCCAATGTCGTAGACGGGCACGATGTTCGGGTGGTCGAACCTGGCGGCGGTGGTGGCCTCCCGCCGGAATCGGGCGACGAACTCCGGGTCGACAGCCAGCTCCGGCGCTAGCACCTTGAGTGCGACGTACCGCTCGAGGCTGGCCTGGTACGCCTTGTAGACCACCGCCATGCCGCCTCGGCCCAGTTCCGACACGAGCTGGTAGGGTCCCATGGTCCGGACGGCTGGGAGATCAGTCACGACATCCTCCGGTTCGCCGCCACCTCTGATGCGCAGGCCCTATCGTCCACTTCAGGGCGCCTCCCGGCGCGCCTCGAGATGCATGAAGGCCAGCTTGGTCTCGCCGATCGTTACCTCGTCGCCCAGCTGCAGCTTGTGCTGGACGATGGATTGGCCATTGACCAACGTCCCGTTGGTCGTGTCCAGGTCTGTCAGGACGAAGTCCTGTGCATCCTGGCGGACCTTGGCGTGGCGACGCGAGGCGGCCGCGTCGTCCAGGACGATGTCGCAGTCTGGATCGCGCCCGATGATCGTCTCACCGGGCCCCAGCCGATGCTGCGTACCGGCCCGTCTCCCCTGTTTCTCCACCAACCAGCCGAGGGTGACCGGCTCCTGGCGCAGGAGGCGCGTGGCCCCAGCTTGAGCGTAGGCCGCCCCACTCGCCGCTGGCTCAGGTGCAACGATCGGTGGCGTACTCGCGGTCTGCCCGTAGTCGGACGAAACCGGATGTGGCGTCGTCGCACTGCCGAGAGGAACCCCGGCTGGCGCCGGCTCGCCATGCCTGGGGCAGACCGTCCAGCCCGGCCTGAGCTCCTGCCCGCAGACCTCGCAGCGTCGGATCCGTCGACCGGGGCGCACCTGCGTGGCTGCCAACGCCAGCACTGGCAAGGCCAGCACTGCCCCGATCACCAGCCAGGCCGGGAGCGGGGACGTGCCGGGGACATCGGCCGGCCGAGGAGGAGAGACAGGGGTTTCCTCAGGCAGGGTCGGAGGCGGCACGGCGATCTCGATGGGCACTTCCAACTCGCTCGTGCCTCCGAAAGCATCGGCCACCCCGAGCTTGAGGGTGCGACTGCCAGCGCCAAGGGTAGCGGGGTCCAGCGTGTACGCAAAGGGAGACTCGGTCGCGGTGTACAGCAGCGTGTTGTCGAGGAGGTACTCCACCTTGGCCAGCTTCACCGGCGTCTTCAGCCTCGGCCGCAGCTCGACCGGGTGCTCCAGCCGCGTCCCCGCTGCCAGGTTGACCTCCACATCCGGGGAGAACGGCGGTGGCGTGAAGCGCTGCTCGGCTCGCCCTGCTGTCCCGGCCGCGCTGACCAGCACCTCAAGAAGATGCTCCTTGCGGTCGGCCAGGAGTTGGGAGGCATAGCGGAGCGCATAGCGGGTGCGCAGTCGCCGGGCCAGGTCCTTGTAGAGCTCCGGGAGCTGGCTGGAGTTCGCCGCCTCCAGATACTGGCCGCCCGTCACTTCGCTGATGCGCTGGAGCACCCCGGGCTTGAGATCGGGGCCCAGGCCCACGGTGAACACCGGCACGCGCTCGCGACTGGCAATGGTGATGACGTCGGTGTCGGTGAACTTGCCGCAGGTGTTGTCTCCGTCCGTGAGCAGGACCAGCGCTTTCCGGCCCGGTGGGAGTCCGGATACCAGTCGCAAGCCCTCCACCGCGCCGTCGAAGACCGGGGAGGAGCCGTCGGCCCGCATGCCGTCGAGGGCTGGCTGCAGCAGCGTCCTGTCACTGGTCACGGGGTGGCCCACTGCGACCCCGCAAGCCTGGCTGCCAAAGCCGATGGTCGCGAAGCGGTCGGCGGGACCGAGTTGCTGGACGAAGGTGGTGACTGCCTGCTTGGCGTGTTCCAGCGGCTGGCCCCTCATGCTGCCGCTGGTATCCACGGCCAGCACCACCGTCAGCTCCGTCTGGTGGTCCTCGACCGCGCGCACCTCGGCCTGCACGCGCTTGCCGTCCTCGCGGACCTCGAAGGCCTCGGGCTTGAGGTCCGCCAGCGGCAGCCCGGCCCAGTCCAGCACCGTTGCGTTGAAGGCCAACTCGGGGAAGCCACTGGCGTCCACGGGCCCCAGTTGCGCCTCCAGCGGAGCGGCCGCGCTCGCGAGCCCCGCGGCTAGCGATACGCCCAACAAGGGTAGAAGCAGCAATGGCCACAGTCGCATCCCTCGATTCCTCCTCGGGCAAGCTGCTAACGCACGGCTAGGATATTCTTAGGATATTCCTGACGACGTCGAGAACCCCCTGGATCTTCGGCGACATGGCATAAGCGCCGACCACCAGCACGAGCACCCCCAGGGCGACCGCAAGGCTGGCCGCGGATGGGCGTGTCTGGCGCCGGCGCCGGTGCCGCAAGCGCAGGGTGGGCGTCCCGGCTCGACCGCCCTCCCGCGCCCGGGCGACGACGGCAGTAATGTTGTCCGGACCGCCGCGCTGGTTGGCTAGAGCAACCAACGTCGCGGACGCGGCCTGGACGTTGCGATAATGATGCACCACGGCGGCGATTTCCTCCGGGCGGACGAGGCCGGATAACCCATCGGAGCACAGCACCAGCACGTCGCCGTTCAGGAGCTGCCAACACGTCCGCTCCACTACAACCTGGCTCTCCGCGCCCACCGCCTGGGTCAGGACGTTGCGCTGGGGATGGACGGCCGCCTCCTCGGGGGTCAGCACGCCAATCCGCACCTGTTCTGCCACGAGGGTGTGGTCTTGTGTCAACTGATGCGCTTCCCCGGTGCGGACGAGGTAGGCGCGGGTGTCGCCCAGGTGGCCGACGAACAGACGGTCGCCAACCACCAGGGCAGCCGTGACCGTGCTCCCCATGCCGCGCCAATCCGGGCGGCCGGCGGCGTAGCGCAGCACAGCCTCGTGAATCCGCTCGATCGCCTCCTTGAGCGCGACAAGCCAGAAGTCTGGGTGGGCTGGGGAGACGCTGACGCTCCGCAGTTCCTCGCCGGACTGGAACATCTCCCGAAAGCCCTGAACGACGAAGCGGCTCGCGACCTCGCCGGCTTGGTGTCCGCCCATGCCGTCGGCGACGACGAGCAGCCCGGTGGGGCCCGGGCACAGGTCGGGCGGGAGCAGCACCAGCATGCTGTCCTCGTTGCTCGACCGCTGCCGCCCCACGTCTGTGGCGGCACCAACATCGAGTTGCAGCGTCGCGGCACTGGTGGCCATCGTCTACCCCTGGGTACTCACCACCCTGGGGCCAGGCTCGAGGCTCATGAAGACCAGTTCCGTCTGGCCGATGCGCACCACGTCGTTCGCCTGGAGGGTATGCCGCGGGACGCGCTGTTCGTTCACGAAGGTGCCGTTGTTCGAATCCAAGTCGGAGAGCACGAAGTTCCCCTCGGCATAGCGGATCGAGAGGTGCTGGCGCGACACCGCGGCGTCGTCGATGACGTGGTCGTTATCTGCCCCGCCGCGTCCGATCCTGGTCACCCCCTGCTTGAGCGGCAGCGTCGCCCCCACTCGCGGGCCGTTCCGGATCACCAGCCAGCCCAGGACCTGAGGTTCCTTTGGACGGCCGAGGATGATGGTCTGGCCAGGTGTGGGTGCCGGCTCGCCGCCACCCACGTTCCCTCCGATGCGCGGCGGGACGCCGGTCGACTGGGACATGAGCGGCGGCACGGTGGCCGTCTGGCCGGTGGCCGTCTGAGGGACGGTCGGCTGCAGGACGGGGGCGGCGGCCGTGGGCTGGATAGGCTGGATGGGCGCGCCGGCCTGGATTGGCGGGGTGAAGCCAACGGTTGCGGGCTGAGCGTGATAGGGGCACTGATCCCAGCCGGCCTGCATGGGCCGCTGGCAGATGGGGCAGCGGGTCTGAGTACGGGTGGCCGTATATCCGATGGCGCCGACCACTGCCGCAAGCGCGCTGGCCAGGCTCAGGTAGGCGAGTAGATCCATCGAGGTGCGCACCTGGTCAGCGAACGGTGCCGAGAGACTGGCCAGCACGAAGGGAATGACCAGCACCGTGCCGATGACGGCAAGCGCCTTCCACCCCATGGCCTCCTGTCCGCTGCGCTGGCTGTCGTAGAAGACCCACAGCGCCGACAGCAGCGCCGCGCCGAAGCCGAGGAACACGCCCCATTCGAACCACTGCTTCAGGACCGGCGCGTCCTTGAAGAACTCCTGTGGCATGGCAAGCCTCCTTCCCCTACGCTACGCTTGTTTGAACTTCAGTTGCGTCTGTCCGAGTTGGATGATATCGCCGTCCTCCAGGGTCTGGCGCTCGACCAGGCGGCCGTTGAGGTACGTGCCCGCCGTGCTGGCGAGGTCGTGCAGCACGTAGCGGCCATGGTCCAGCCGCAGCTTGGCGTGGTAGTACGAAACGGTTTCGTCGTCCACCGGCAGCGTGCTGCGTGGGCTGCGCCCAACAGTGGTCGAGCCTTGCAGGCGGAAGTCCATGCCAGCCCGCGGGCCGTTCAGCAGTACCAGCCAGGCAACCGGGCCCCGTCGACGGCGGGGCACCAACGGACGCAGAGGTAGCGTGGTCACCAGCGCACCTCACAACTTCTTGAACACGAACACCGTGTCTCCGAGGCGAATGCGGTCGCCGTCGTAGAGCAGGGTGCGGCGGTCGATACGGGTTCCGTTGACGGTGACGCCATTCATGCTGCCGACGTCCTGCAGGTAGTAGACGTTGCCCTGGCGCAGGAGCTTGCCATGGGACGCCGAAACCTTGGGGTCGTCGAGCACGATGTGGCAGCGGGAGGGGTCGCGGCCAATCTCAACGCTAGTGTACAGCGGATAGTGCCGGACTGGCACCGGGGCCCTTCCTGGAGGCTGGTCGCGGACCTCCACGAGCCACG
>JACQUR010000278.1 GCA_016210245.1 Chloroflexota bacterium | reverse complement strand
GGGTGGGGCTATGAGGGTGTCGAGACCATCGCAGGAGGTGTTGCCATGTCTGTCGTCGTGCAGCGGTTGCCGGGCTCGTCCGAGGCCGCCGGTCGGGAGGAGGACCAGTTCGGCCCGGCCGTGCCAGGGGAGATCCCGTTCGTGGAGACCGAGCCCGCGCTCCCTCCGCTCGCAGCCGAGGTGCGAGTGGCGCTGTGCCAGTTATGGGCCGCGGCGCGGGACGCCCGGGCACAAGCCCGGGCCGCGACCGAGCGAGCCGAGCGAGAGGCGCGGGTCGAGCCGGAGGTCGAGCGGCAGGCCGCGGCGCTGCGCCGCTTCCTGCTGGACTGAGGCGGGGCGGTGGAGCGTGGGGCCGCCGTGGAGCTGGTGGTGCCCGGTCCGTTCTGGGCGCGGGCGCTGGCCATGGCCCTGGCGCGGCCGGCCGGGGCGGAGGTGCGCCTGGTCCTGCCGCTGGGCCTGGCCCGCTGCGGCCCCACGCTGCGCCTGCTCGCCCGTCGGCCGCCGCTGCCGAGCCTGGGCGAGGCTCCCTCTCAGCAGGCGCGGCTGATGCTGTTGTTTAGCGACGCCCCGGCCGCTGCGCTGCAGGCGTCGCTGCCCGCCCTGGGAGGTGGGCCGGGGCGGTGGCGGGCGCTGCTGGTGGTGGGCCGTGGGCCAGCCGAGGGCCGGGTGCTGGCGCGGGCCGTCTCGCCGGCGGGCGAGGCGCTGCCCATCGCCAGTCTGGCCCTGCCCGGCCCCGGCCTGCCCCGCCTGCCGCTGCTGCCTGGAGATCGGCCGGCCGGGGAGGACGTTGACCGCGAAGCAGACGCGGTGCCGCCGCGCTGGTCGCGCACGGCCGGGGCGCTGGGAGAGGCGGCGTGGCGCCGCCTGGCGGTCCTGCGCGTAGGGCTGGTCGGGTGTGGCCGGCTGGGCTCGGCGCTGGCGCTGGCGCTGGCGCAGGCCGGGCTGCGCGAGCTGGTGCTGGTGGACCCGGACGTGGTGGAGGCCCACACCCTGGGCGAGGGCGCCGCCCTGGAGCCGCGCCACCTGGGCCAGCCCAAGGCCGAGGCGCTGGCCGCGAGCCTCTCCGAGCAGCACCCGTGGCTGCACGCGCGGGCGGTGTCAGGGTCGGTGAGCCGCTGGCAGGCGCTGGCGGCGCTGCGGGGGTGCGAGGTGCTGCTCTCCTGCGCCGACGCCGACGGCGGGCGGCTGGGCGCCGCCCTGCTGGCCAGCCGCTACGTGCAGGTGCTGCTGGACGTGGGCACGGGCATCTTCCAGGAGCAGGACGGCCGACGGGTGCGCGGCGGCGAGGTGCGCCTGGTGCTGCCGGGCGACGGCTGCCTGGGCTGCCTGGGCGGGGTGGCCGACCCGAGCGCGGCCCGGGCCCAGTTGGGCGATCCCGCCGCCGAGATGGCGCTGCTCGGCACAGTGGACTGGCGACGCCAGCGGGCTGGCAGCCTGCGCAGCCTGAACCTGACGGTGGCCGGGCTGGCCCTGCAGCTCCTGGAGCGGCTGCTCACCGGCGAGCAGGATCGCTCGACCTGGCTGCGTCTGGAGTGGGACCGGGGCCCAGCCCCAACCCTCACCGCCCTGCCGCCCCACCGGCAGCCGAGCGCCTGCGTCTGCCAGCACCTCGGCGCCGGCGACCCCTGATCAGCCGCAGGGGTCGCGCCAGCCGGCCGGCAGCGCACTCAGATCCGAGACGATGCTCGCCCGCCACCGCCCCTCGCCCACCGCGAAGGTCCGCCCGCCGGCCGCGAGCAACTGCCCCAGCACCTCCGCGGCCCTCCAGCACACCCCCACGCGGTCGAGCAGGGTGGGCAGCGTCTCCGGGTGCGCCGCCGCCGCCTCGCCCAGGGCGCCCAGCGCCCCCGCGGCCCTCCAGCGCACATCCGCGGCACGATCGTTCCGCAGGCGGTCGAGCAGGGTGGGCAGCACCTCCGAGTGCGCGGCCGCCGCCTCGCCCATCGCCCGCAGCACCTCCGCAGCCCTCCCGCGCACCCCCACGTTGCCATCGTTCCGCAGGCGGTCGAGCAGGGCGGGCAGCACCTCCGAGTGCGCTGCCGCCGGCACACCCAGCGCCCCCAGCGCCTCCGCAGCCTTCCAGCACACCCCCACGTCGCCGTCGTGGAGCAGGTGGTCGAGCAGGGCGGGCAGCACCTCCGAGTGCGCGGCCGCCGCCACGCCCATCGCCCCCAGCGCCTCCACGGCCCTCGCGCGCACCCCCACGTCGCCATCGTGGAGCAGGCAGTCGAGCAGGGCGGGCAGCACCTCCGGGTGCGCCGCCGCGCCCAGGGCCCCGAGCAACTCCGTCGCCGCTGCTCTTTGATGGCCAGCGCCGCCACGGGCCGTGCGGGAGAGCCAGTGCAGGAGGGGCTGCTGCTGGTAACAACCCTCGGCCTGGACCAGGGCCGGCAGCGCCCGCTCGTGCATGGTCGTGACAGTCGGTATGGCACCGATAGCCCGCTCCCAGACGATCTGGAACGTGCTGGCGGTGATCTCGTCTCGTAGCGTGCGCAGGTCGTGTGAGGCACGCTCGAAGTCGATCTCGCCCAGGCAGCGGGCGGCCAGAGCCAGACGGTGGCGGAAGTAGTCGTCTTTCCGCTGGTCGGCCACCACTTGGAGCAGCGGGGCTGCCCTGTCAAGCTCGGCGGCCAGAAACACCAGGCACTCCCACCACGCAGGGTCCCACGCCTTCCGATCCACCAGCTCCGCGATGGCCCGCCAACCCCGCTGCTTCGCGCAGGCGGCCACCCGGCAGGCGGAAAGGTACTCGAGAAACGAACGGTGCAGGAACGAGTACTGGACTGACGCTCGCTCATCGTTGCCGGCCAGGGCCGGCAGTCCCGCGCTCACCAGGTCCCCGCGCAACCCCGCCGCGCTCAGCTTCAGGCCGGGCTCGGCCGCCAGGGCGGCCCGCAGCCCGCCCAGCACCTCCCTGTGGCTGAACAGGTTGACGTTGGCGCGCAGCAGCAGCCCGAGGGCGAGCCGCTCCAGCACCAGCACCACGTCCTCCTGCACCTGCGGCTCTAGCGTCTTGCCCTCGCGCTCCCAGCCCCGGCGCAGCAGGAGTCGCAGGGCGCGGGCATAGAGGTCGCGGCGGCGGATGGGGTCTTCGAGCGGCTGCTCCTCGTGGACCAGGCAGGCCAGCGTGGCTACCAGCGGTACCCGGCAGGCGTGCGCCAGCGGGTACGAGCGCTCCAGTACCGCCCGCAGCGCGGCAGCGCGCTCGGAGCCCTCGCCAAACCAGCGGCCGGCGAAGGCGCGCACGTCCGAGGGGCGGAAGGGAGCCAGCTCGTAGGTGGGCGGCGCCTGGCCGGGCAGCCGGTGGCGCAGGCCCTCGTAGTTGAAGGTCCGACACGTGACCAACTGGCGGCACTGCCAGCCCCCGAACACCTCCAGCCACGCCTGGACCTGGCCGTGCGCCTGCTCCGAGACCTGGTCCAGGGCGTCCAGCACCAGCCAGCACGACGCGCCGTCCAGGCGCGCTTCCAGCCACTGGCGGAAGCGCGCGCGGGTCGGCTCGCCCAGCCGCTGCCAGGCTGTTGCCCCGGCCAGCTCGGAGAGCACCTGCGCGGCCAGCGCGCGCTGCGGCGGGGTCACCCCGTCCCGCGGCAGCGCAACCGCGGCCAGATCGCTGAGGTTCAGGTGGATGGGCAGGGGCAATGCCTCCAGCGGCTTGCCGTCCGCCAGGTCGGCCAGTCCCTGTTTGGCCAACTGCACGGCCGTCCAGCGGGTCAGGAACGTCTTGCCGCCGCCGGGGGCGCCCAGCAGCACCGCGCGCTCCGGGGTCTTCCACTCCGTCTCCCGGGGCACCTCCCGCTGCCGCCGCTCCAGCGTCGGCTCCTCGTACAGCCGCGCCACTTCCGGGTCCATGTAGCGCAGCGCCGGCTCCTCGGGCTCGGCGGAGTCGCGCTCCTCGCGGGCCGATGGCGCCGCATCCGCCCCTGGCCTCGCCGGATCCCGCGGGGGCCGCGGTTCTTCCTTGAGCACGCGGATGGGAATGTCGATCTCGACCAGGCGCACGGGGCGGCCGTCGTGGTGGCGCCAGTCGGTCGGGGCCAGCCGCTCGACGAGCGCCTGGTAGTACGCCTGCAGCCCGGCCGCCAGCCCGCTGGCCTCCTCCGCGGCCTGCCGCAGGGACGCCGCGCCCAGGACGTGCAGCCCCCGTGGGGCGGCCCACGGCTCGATCGCCTCCTGCTGGGCCCGGGCCAGCAGCAGCCGCCAGCACCCGTGCTCCAGGCAGGCCGCCGCCTTGTCCATCACCGCATCGATGGGGTGGCAGGCTCCATCCAGGGCGCCGGTCTCGCGGTCGTGCAGTTGGAAGGAGACCACCAGCCCTGCCTCCAGCGGCACGCCGCCCCACAGGCTCCACAGCCCCAGCAACAGCGCCCCACCCGCCGAGGCGCCGTCCAGCGGCTGGCTGGCCAGCAGCAGCTCGTGGCCCGGTGTCCCCGGTGTCTCGGCTTCGATCCACACCCGCACGTCGCTGGCGGCCGCGCCCGGCGCACTCGGTCCGCGCTCCCTCTCGGCCTCGAGCAGCCGCCGCGCCAGTTCGCCCGCGTGCCGGAAGGTGGCGGCGAACTCGTCCTGAAGCGACCGCGCCAGCGCCTGCTCCGGCGCCAGGAACACCTGGCCGTCGCCGCCCGACAGCCGCTCCAGGCGGAAGCGCGCCAGCAGGCTGGGGCGCTGGCCCACCCGTACGTACAGCGGGAACAGCACCGCCCGCGTCTCGGAGAGCCCGGACGGGTCGGGCGCCTCGTCCCTCGCGGGGGTGATCCGTCGCGCCAGGTCGCGCCAGAAGGCGGGAGGCAGGGCGGCCGCTCCTCCCGGCAGCCCGTCCAGGCTGGCCAGGGTGGCGGGCAGCGGCAGGTCCCCGGGGCCAGCGATCCCGAGCGCGTGGGGGGTCCACTGCCCGCCCGCGGCGATGTGCAGCGCCAGGGCCAGCAGCCGTGGCAACCACCAGGTCTGCCACGGCGCCGCGTCGCCTGCCAGGGCAGGCAGCGCATAGCGCCCCTCGTCGTTCCCCAGCCAGGCCTGCCAGGCCTCCAGCGCCTCGTCCGCCCCGTCGCCATGCACCGCCTCGCGGCAGGCCGCCACGAACTGGGGCACCACCACCCCGGCCCACCAGTCCTGCTGGGAGCCGTACGGGTGCTCCCACGCGTTCGCCCGCAGCAGCCTCAGCCAGCGGGCCAGCCGGGGTTCGTGCCCGTCCCTGGCCCCTCGCCCGTCCGTCTCCCCCACCACTCGCGCACCATCCGCTCGTTCCCGTCCGGTTCACCCATTGTATTCCAAGTCCAGGGAAGCTGCTGCCCGCGCCCGAGCCGTGGGGGTGCTTCGGTGGGCCAGGACAGGCGGTTAGCTGCCCGCCCGGTGTGCCCCCTGCTCCGTTGCGCCTGTCCGTTCGTGCCCCGGTCACACGCGGCACCCCCACGGCCTATGGCATGTACGTCACCTGGTTCGAGAGAAAGGAGGTGAACCGCCGAATCGCCACGGTTGTCCGACCCGCCTGCCCACCGGGGCACCAGGGAACTTCCCCGTCGACGGAGTACAGAGGAGGAGAATCTCATGCATGCGCTGGCGGCCCATATCCACAGCCTTCGCCGTCTCATCTGCACGGTCCTGGCCATCGTCCTCGTGGCTCTGGCGTCTGGCACGTACACACCAGTCCAGGCGCAAGAGGCGACCGTGAGGGTGGCGGGAACGGTGCTCAACCCCGGGTGGACGCCCCCGGGGATCGCGCAGGTCACGCTCTGCTCGGCCAACTACGGCTGCAGGAGCGTGGCCACGAACAACGGGGGGCAGTTCGTCTTCGAGAACGTGCCCATGTACCAGTCCATCTTCGTTGAGGTGCAGACGGGTATCGCGGTCTGCCAGTACGATAGGTACACTGGGCAGCCGTGGTTCGCCAACACCTGGAACCTGGGGCTGCTCTACTGCTGGAACTAGGCCAGTTCTTCACCAGGCGATGAGCCCCGGCCCGCCGAGGCGCTACCTCCAGTTCCTGGTGAGACCGGCTGAGCCACGGTGGCGCAGCCGGTCTTGCTTGGCTGGCAGGAGCCCACATGCCCCTACCTTGGAGTGTGATACCAGATCCGGGTGAATGCCCCTGCTTCGCCCGCCCCACCGGACCTATGGCCGCTTGCGCAACTGGAAGCAGCAGTATTCACCCGGACTTGGCATGACACGGTGAAGGAGTTGCGCGTCTGGAAGGCGAGCGGGCGTTTGCTACGCCGCCTGCGGTCGCTCGATGCCGGCCACCATGCCTTCCGGGTCCGGACGTGCGCCAGCCACGGTCTCGGAGAGGTCCGACTCAACGTGCCAAGGAACCGTTGGAGGACGGGGGAGATGCCCGGTCCCAGTGCGGGGTCCCACACGGAACCGGAGAGTTGTGGCGCGCGTCCACCGAGTCGTCTGCCGATGGCCCCGGCCAGCGGGGTGCCACACGGAACCGGAGAGTTGTGGCGCGGGCGCCAGCCGAGCCGTCACAAAGGCAGCTTCGTTCCCTATAGTGAGGGTAGGAGCCCGAGATGGAGACGGCTGCCCGGACGAGCCCGTTCTTGCTAGACTACGCCACACAGGTGCGCCGTTGGGCCTGCTCGGGCTATGCGCTGGGGGCACGGGGGAGCGAGCGTGTTATCCCGCCACGCCGCTCGCCCGGCGGAGACGGGGAGTAGAGGCATGAGCTTCACGCCGGAAGACCTGGAACCGCTCGACGAGCGCCACCTGACACTACGGTCAGGCGAGGCAGGGGACGCAGTCGCCGACTGGGCGCACTACCTCTGCCTGCGCGAATCGCCGGGACGGCGCGCCGGAATGCTGGCGACGCTCGGCGCGCACCTGAGCGCGCCAGAACGCGAGGCGATCGAGCTAGCCCAAAAGGACGCAGCGGCCCTGGACCAGTTGGCTGAGCGATACGTGCCGACGGTTGGCGTGATCCGTGGTATGGTGCAACCCGCACTCGGCCCGGCTCCCGGCACTTGCCTCGATGACCTCGGGCGAGAGATAACCTGTCAAGCAGTCCGGGACTACAGGTTCTACCCTGGGAGCGACTTCGTTCGGCTGCTGAGCGTGCGCCTTGTCCGTGGGATCACTGACGCTCTGCTCGAACCCGATACGCAGTTCCTGGAGCAGGCGCGCAGGGAGGGCCGTGCCCTGCTCGCCTTGCAGAGTACAGCCAGCACCACGAGTCAGAAGCTCGTCGGCGAGTTGCCGGCCCTCTCGCGGCTGTACCAGGCGTTCGGCCCGGACATCGAGGAACTGGCGAGGGGCTCGGCTGGGCTGCTTGCTGTGGCTCCAAAGCGCCTGGTCTATACGCGGGCCCACCAGGCATTGCTCCAGGCCGTGCTCACCTTCGAGGCTGCGCAGCAACTGCCCTACTCGCGTGCGCGGCAGCCGTTCGTCGCCTACGCCCGGGCGCGGCTAAGGGAGGCCATCACGCACGCGGTGCTTGAAACCGAGAAGGAAGCTTGGGAGGCACTGCGGCGGGGGCTCAGGCGCCGTGTCGAGCGAAAGGCCATGCGCGCCCAGGAACAGTTGGCTCCAGTTCTCGCGCCGCTGTACGGCGGAGAGGAGGTTCCCGCCGACCTCTGGGAAGAGCTCGCCGATGCGCTCGAGGAGGGCCTGCGACGCGCGTTCTTCGGGTACGACCCGTTGTGGGCCACCAGCGCCAGCCACTATCGCGCCGGCTGGCTTCGCTACAAGCTGCAGGCTTGCAGCGAGAGCCTGGTCCGGCGGAAGCAGAAGGAAGCAGAGCGCGCGCGGCAGCAGGCGAGCCCTCCCGGCGCCCCGCACATACCCCCGCAAGGAGGCGCGGTGGACGCCGAGATGAGAGAGCTGCTACTGGCAAGCTACGCCGAAGTCCAGCAACTCAAGGGTGGGAAATTCGCGCACCGGATCACGCTGCTTCTGCAATTCCGCCCGAAGATACAACGACATCGGGAGCAATCCCAACCTGGGACCAGGGCGAGCAGGACTGCTTCCATGTCCTACCTCGACTGGAAATGGTTCTTGAACTGGTTCCTCCATGAGGGGGAGGACGACGACTATCTGGCGCTGGCGCAGAAGGACCTGGAGCGCGAACAGCAGGCGGCGCGAGTCGCGCAGCGGCAGCGCTCGCCCAAGCCCCTGGACGAGAAGAAAAAGATGGCGCTCAGCAACCCGCCCGAGAGGCTGAAGCAGTTGCAGGCGGACTGGCGCCAGCGGTACAGCAGACTGCGGGCCGAAGCGATCGGCCATCGCAGAACCCACCACCTCGACCCGGACGAGGTAGAGCCTGTGGACCCTGACTGCGTCTTCTGCCAGCTCGAGGCGCGGATGGTGCAGGACGACCTGGAGGGAGAGTGACATGGATTCCGATTCCGGATACGACCGCCTGCAAGCCCTGCTGGCGGCGACACGCGGACCCTGGACGGCTGAGGGCGAGGCCTGTCCGCCCGAGCCGGTGTTGCGAGAGTACTTCGAGCGGTTTCTGCGACGTGGGCGCGGGACGCGGCTTCCAGCGGAACTGGAGGTCGTACGACGGCACGCCTACAGGTGCGAACGCTGCTTCGGGACGCTGCGTGCCTGGCTCGCGGATGAGGCGCAGGACCGCGTCTGGCGCGAAACCAACGCGGTGGAGGCGCAGCGCTACGACGCCGACGCGCTGCTGCGCACGGCACGGGATCTGGCGCGCCCGGAGTACGTGCGGGTTGCGGCGGTGCAGACGCTGAAGCATCTGCCGTGCGCCGACGTCCAGCGGGGACTGCGCCAGTTGGCAGCGTACGATCCGGAGGAGGAGGTGCGCGAGGCGGCCGAGGAAGCGCTGGCGACGGTCTCAGCCACCCTGGAGGCGGCGGCGTGTTGGATCGAGGGAGCGGGTCGTTCGCTGTGGGTCCTGCCTGTCGGCGACCTCCCTGTCGAGGGACGCCTGGCAGCTCTCGGCGCGGAGGTCCGGGTCTCCCAGGGCGAGATGGCGACCGCCGGTGCGCCCGTGACGCTCGAGGGGCGCACCGCGGACGGCCGGCTCCGCTGGCAGGTGCTGCTGCTGGGGCGCCTCCAGGATGCCGTGCGGCTCTGGGTGCGGTCAGACGACCCTGCGCTGGAGGACAAGCGGGTGAGTCTGGTGTACGGGCTGGTTGGCGAGGCGGAACCCCGGTTCAGCGACTGGCTTACGCTGCGGCAAGTCGGCAAGCGCGAGTATGGCGGCTGGCGAGACCTCGGCCGGCTGGCCGAGATCGGTTTCTCCGAGTCCAGCCGCGTCCTGCTGCTCATCGAGGATGGCGGCGGCTGGTTGGAGGGTGGAGGTTGAAGGTTGGAGGTTGAATCCAACCACCAACCTCCAACCTCCAACTGCTACTCCACCGGCCAGGAGCCCAGCACCTTCAGGAACACCGCGTGCTGTTCCACCTGGGCCAGGGCGGTCCGCACCCGCTCCTCCGCACCGTGCCCTTCCAGCTCTGCGAAGAAGACGTAGTCCCAGGCGCGCCGCCTGGACGGGCGCGACTGGATGCTGGACAGGTTGATGGCGGCCGAGGCGAACACCTCGACCACGTCCCGCAGCGCGCCTACGCGGTCCTTGACGCTGAACAGGATGGCCGTCTTGTCCCGCCCCGTCGGGCGGCCCTCCGCCGCGCGGCTGACCACGAAGAAGCGGGTGGAGTTGTGGGCCAGGTCCTGGATGCCCGCCTCCACCACCCGGACCCCGTAGGTCTCGGACGCCAGCCGGGTGGCGATGGCCGCGCCGTGGGGGTCTCTGGCCGCCAGCTCGGCTGCGCGGGCGGTGCTGAGCGCGGGCACTACCTCGCGCCCGGGCAGATTCTCGGCCAGCCAGCGCCGGCACTGGGCCAGCGCCTGGGGGTGGGAGTAGACGGCCCGAATCTCGTCCAGCGGGACGTTGGCCAGCAGACAGTGAACCACGGGCAGGGTGACCGCCGAGCAGATCTTCAACTCCGAGTCGATCAGCAGGTCGAGGGTTTCGCGCACCGGCCCCTCGGTCGAGTTCTCAGCCGGCACCACGCCGAAGTCGGCCTCGTCCTTCTGCACCTGGGCGAACACCTCGGCGATGCTGGCCACGGGCAGGAAAGTGGGCGCCTGGCCGAAGCGCTCCAGGGCGGCCATGTGGGTGAAGGTCGCGGCCGGCCCGAAGTAGGCCACCCGGATCGGGCGTTGCAGGTCGCGGCAAGCGGAGAGGATCTCGCGGTAGATGGCGCGCAGGTGCTCGGCCCGCAGCGGGCCCGCGCTGGCCTCATCTACGTGCTGCAGCACCTCCGCCTCGCGCGCGGGCGCGAAGATGGGCGCCCGCTCGTCCGCCTTGGCCTGGCCGATCTCCAGGGCCACGCCAGCGCGCTCGTTCAGCAGCCGCACGATCTCGCCGTCGAGCCGGTCGATCTGCCGGCGCAGGCGCTCGAGGCTTGAGAGCTCAGCCATCTGGCCTCCGACGATTTTAGATTTTGGATTTTAGATTTTGGATTTTGGACTGTGGGATTGCTCAATCCAAAATCCAAAATCTAAAATCCAAAATGGCCGTGGGGGAAGTATGCCGTGAACGTGGACCTGCTGACAACAACGGTGCGGGTGGAGGAGCTGCGGCGCCTCGTCAACTACCACAACTATCGCTACTACGTCCTGGACGCCCCGGAGATCTCGGACGGCGAGTACGACGCGCTGATGCGCGAGCTGGTCGAGCTGGAGACGCGCTACCCGGAGCTCCAGTCGCCCGAGTCGCCCACCCAGCGCGTTGGGGCCGGCCCGCTCGAGGCCTTCGGCGTGGTCGAGCACCGCCTGCCCATGCTCAGCCTGGGCAACGCCTTCTCCGAAGAGGCGGTCCGCGCCTGGCACCAGCGCATCTCCCGGCTGCTCGGGCGGGAAGCGGAGGGCTTCGTACTCGAGCCTAAGGTGGATGGTCTGGCCATCTCGCTGCTGTACGAGGCCCACCGCCTGGTCCGGGGCGCCACGCGCGGCGACGGGCAGCGGGGCGAGGACGTCACCCAGAACGTGCGCACCATTCGCAGCGTGCCGCTGGCCATCCCCGACTGGGCGCCCCCCGTGCTGGAGGTGCGGGGCGAGGTCTACCTCTCCACCCAGGCCTTCCAGCGCCTCAACGACGAGCGCATGGCCGAGCGCCAACCGCTGTTCGCCAATCCGCGCAACGCTGCCGCTGGCTCGCTGCGCCAGCTCGACCCGCGCATCACCGCGCGCCGCCCGCTGGACGTGTTCATCTACGCCCTGGGCCACGTGGAGGGCGGGGTGCCGCGCAGCCACTGGCAGGTGCTGGAGCACTTCGCCCGTATGGGCTTCAAGGTCAACCCTGCCAACCGCCGCCTCCAGACGCTGGACGAGGTGTTGGAGCACTGCGCCGCCTGGGAGCACCGCCGCGAGAGCCTGGGCTACGAGATCGACGG
>JACQUR010000273.1 GCA_016210245.1 Chloroflexota bacterium | reverse complement strand
GCAGTAGGCAGTAGGCAGTGGGACGCGAGCACATACTGCCTACTGCCTACTGCCGTCTGACCACCGACTACTTGAGGATCTCCTTCAGCTTGGCCAGCGGGCCTGGCGGGGTGCTCATGACCTCCTGGACGCGGCGCGCGACCCCCTCGCCGGGGGTGAACTTCACCGTCTGGCCAGCTTTCTCCAGCTCGGCCAGGACCTGCTGGTCGGCGAAGGTGGCCGCCATGGCCTTGCGCAGCGCCTCGACGCGGTCCTTCGGCACTTCCGGAGCGACCGCGAACGGTTTCCCCATAGCCATTGGCGCACCGTACGTGCGCAGCAGGAGCTTCGCCTCGTCGGTCCTGGCCAGCGCCTCGGCCGCCGGCACCCCTTGCAGCAATGGCTGGTTGGGCGTCGTGCTGCCCGTGACGACGATGAAGCGGATGGTCGGGTTCGGGCCTTCCAGCATGTCACGGGCCCGGGAGCTGATAACGTCCAGCGCGGCGCAGTAGCCGTCGACCTCCTTGCGCTCGATGGCCAGGTGCAGGTCGTTGAAGCCGCCCCGGTAGCCCGGCACGATCTTGAGGTTGGCGCCCAGGATGGCCTTCAGCAGGGCCGGTATGTCGTGGATGTTGGAGCCCGGCCCGTTGGTGCCCACGATCAGCTCCTTCCCGCCAATCGTGTCTGCGATGGTCTTGATGCCCGTCTCGGTGCGAGCCACGCACGCGATTACTTCCTGGACGCCCGCACCCAGCCAGTTGTACTTCGCCGCGTCGAACTCGATCCCGTCCGCGCCCAGCAACTGCTGCATGATCAGACTCTCGGCGAAGTGGGCGATCGCGGTGCCATCTTTCGGCTCCGACCGGTAGACCAGGTTGGCGGTCACGTTGTTGGGCGGCCGGTTCTCCGCGATGACGTTCGGACTGCCAGGGATGTACCGGGGCATGCCCCGGGCGGCAGCGCGGGCGAAGATGTCATAGCCCCCACCGGCGGCCGAGCCAACCAGGATGCGGATGGTCCTGCCGGCGTAGAAATCGGCCACCGCCTTCTCGTCGAAGGCCGGCTTGGGGGCGGGCGAGGCCGCGGGTCGGGCGGTAGGAGCGGCCGTGGGAGCCGGCTTGGCAGCCGGCGCAGCGGTCGCGGCTGGCTGCGTGGCGGGCGGGGCGGTCGCCGCAGGCTTGGGCGGCGCAGTCGGGCTGGGCGGGGCCGCGGGCGCGCACGCCGTGGCCGCGAGGGCGAGCAGGCACAGGGCGACAACGCCAGGCAAGAGGCGGTACATCGGTAGGTTCCCTCCCTGGTGGGAATGTCCAGTATCCAGCCTGGAAATATAGAGTTTAATACGCGCTCCGCAGACGAAAGTCAACACCCGCTGGGGCTGCCGCCCTGAAGGGCGGGCCTCACGCCCAGGTCCGCCGGGGCTGGGGCTGCCGCCCTGAAGGGCGGGCCTCACGCCCAGGTCCGCCCTTCAGGGCGGCAACTTCCCCCTGAAGGACGAAGACCCGGCGCCGGTCCCCGCGCTCAGGACTGGCCTTGCGCTCTGGCAAGCCGTACAATCGCGGGCACCCACGCAGGCAGGACGAGCGCCGGTGGGCCCCGGGCGCCGCTGGCGCTCGCGAGGGGAGGGAGCATGCCAGTCGTCATCGACACCCCCAGGTGTACCGGCTGCGGTCTGTGCCTGTACGAGTGCGGAGCCCTGGTCTTCGCCTTCGACGCCGAGGCCTACAAGGCCGTGGTCGCCCGCAACCAGTCGTGCGTGGACTGTTTCATCTGCCAGGAGACCTGCCCGGAGCACGCGATCGCCGTCAAGCTGCGCCGGATTCGCGCCCACGACTGATACCTCATCCCAGGGGGGCGGGGCGTCCCCGCCCCGCAGAGGAGTCTCAGACGGAGTTCAGATTTGAGAGTGCAGAGTGCAGATTTCAATCTGCACTCTGCACTCTCAAATCTGAACTCCGTCTCAGGCCTCAGGGTGGCTCCACTCCAGGAACTCTCCGAGCCCCAGGCGCTCCAGGACATCCCTGGAGGGCCGCCCGGAGACTGGGTGGCGGCCGGACAACGCGTAGTACTCCAGGACCAGGTTCGGCAGGAACCTGGCAATGGTGAAGCCCTGGTGCGGGCCATCGGGAACGGGCTCCAGGAAGCGGGGGCCTACGTCGGTCCAGTCGTGCTCTGGCTTCCAGCCCCGCTGCGTGCCAAAGAGGCTCTGCAGCAGGATGCTCCGATGGCCGGCGTCGAGCAGCTCGTCCAGGTCCACGTCCCAGCCGGTGGTGGCGTTGAGGGCGTCGACCATGCTCGCCAGGCCATCGGGTACCGAGTCGTTGAGCGCAAACCAGCAGCCACCCATGATCCCACACGCCTGGCGGGAGCGCTCGGTGAGGAAGTGCGAGCGGGCCCACCCCTCCGGGCGCAGCGGATCGAGCGGGCCCCACGTCTCGCGGGAGCGCAGGTCGGGCGCTGGCATCGCTCCGCCGGCGCCCTGCGGCTTCATGCCGCCGCTGCCCACCAACTCGCGCAGCATCTGGCCCATGAGCGGTCGCCACTCGTGCTGGGCGGGGGTGCCGCCCTTGGTATGCACCACCCACTGGAGCGCCTCCCCGCCCAGGGCCAGCGCCAGGTCCTTCGGGCCATCGGCCAGCA
Organism: Chloroflexota bacterium; assembly: GCA_016210245.1. Lineage (GTDB taxonomy): Bacteria > Chloroflexota > UBA6077 > UBA6077 > JACQUR01 > JACQUR01. The sequence goes on along the minus strand of JACQUR010000273.1, from coordinate 7,225 downwards.
GGTTCCCCAGCCAGCCCTGGCGGCGCGCGCACCGCTCCAGCAGGGCCTCGGTGGCCTCCAGGTTGCCCCACTCCAGCACCAGGCCATCGGTCTGTTCCGGGCCGAGCACGCCCTTCTCCCAAGCTTCGAAGGCCAGGCCGGCGCCATTGGCGAAGTGGCTGCACTCGATGCCCAGGTCGTTGAGCCGCTCGGCCAGGTACCACACGTCGTTGCCCTTGAAGCCGAGGTTGTAGAACGTGTCCATCCACTCGCTGCCGCCGTTGAAACGGCCGACTGTGCCCGTGTGCTGCCCCTCGCCGATGGTGACGTCCAAGCGGCACTGGCGCGAGCACTGGAAACAGGAGGACACGGCGACGGTATTCTGGTCGAAGCCGCGGTTCTCGTCGGTGATGAGCGTGCTCCGCCAGTTGTACCTGGTGAGCCCGCCCTTGCCCAGGGACTCGCCGTAGCCCACGCTGGTCTTGCGCTCCCGCGCCGTGTACACCCGCGGCTGCAGTGCGGTGGTCCAGCGGCGTCCCGCGTCGACCAGGGCCGCCCGGTCCGCGATGACGGGGCGCTGGGTTCCCCAGGCAACGATGGCCTTGAGGCGCTTGGAGCCCATCACCCCGCCGACGCCGTGCGCGGCGTTGTGATAGGCGTCGTTGACCAGCATTGCAGCGCGGACCAGGTGCTCCCCGGCCGGGCCGATGCATCCGACCCGCGCGTCCGGATAGCCGACCTCCGCCCGCAGCGTCTCTTCGGTTTCCCGCGTCCCCTTGCCCCACAGGCGGCTGGCGTCGCGCAGCTCGGCTCGGCCTTCGTTGAAGTACAGGTAGCTCGGGCGCGGCGCGACGCCGGTGATGATGAACCCGTCGTAGCCCGCGGCCTTGAGCGCTACCCCCAGAAAGCCGCTGGTGGCCCCTCGGCCGAGGGTGTAGCGGGTGGCCGGGCTGAGGTACACGGTACACAGCTTGGTGCCGCCCGGTGTGTAGCCCGTGCCGGTGATCGGGCCGGCCATCCCGACGATCAGGCTCTGCGGGCTGTAGGCATCGATGCCCGTCGGCAGCTCGCGCAGCAGGATGTACTCGGCCAGCAACTGCCCGCCCCACAACGTGCGCAGGACGGGCTCCTCGGGCAGGCGCTCGTCGCGCAGGCTGCCGGTGCTCAGGTCGACGCGCAGGATCCTGCCCATGTACCCGCCGGGCAACGACGTCCGCCGCTCGCGCGGGAACAGGGGCTGTGGTGCTCCGTTGTCCCCAGGTGTCATGCTGCCCTCCCACCCTTCATCGTGGCAGAGTATAGCGCAACGCCGGGTCTTCGGCGCAGCATGCACCCGGACCTGGTATCAAGCGGATCGACGCAGCGCCGCCGCCACGGCCCGCACTCGGGGGACCGTCTCGATGGCTTCGAGGGGCAGCGGCAGGGCGAGCGACCAGTTGGGCCGCTCGGCGGTCGTGCCGGGCATGTTGGGCCGCTCTTCGACGGCCAGCGCGTCCTCCAGCGTGGCCGCGAGCAGCAGGGAGGGCGCCTCGGCGAGGCGCCGGTGGACCCGTACGATGACCTCGCCGACCTCCGCCTCGCGCGCGTAGCCTGTGAGGGCGCGGAGTCCAGCGCGGAGCCGCTCGAAGTCCTCGTCGCTCGCGGGCAGGCCCAGCGCCTGCTGGGCCCGGAAGTCGGAGCCGCTCCAGAGGCCCGCGACGGTGGGCAGGTCGTGGGTGGTGACCGAAGCCAGCGCCAGGAGGGGATAGTCGGCCGGCGGCCTGGACTCGAACCAGAGCACGCGGGACGACAGGATCCGCCGCTCGGCAAGCTGCTCGCGCACGCCCTGCTCGACGGTGCCCAGGTCCTCGCCCACCACAAAGGCCGCGGCGCGCTGGCTCTCGAGGGCGAGGATGGCGAGCAACTCGTCCGCAGGGTAGCGGACGTACGCGCCCTCGACGGGGCTGGCCCCGGCGGGGATCCAGAAGAGCCGAAACAGGCCCATGATGTGGTCCACCCGCAGCCCGCCGGCGTGTCGCAGCGTGGCCCGCAGCGTCTGGATGAACGGCTCGTAGGCGGCGGAGCGGAGCTTGTGGGGTACGAAGGGCGGTAGCCCCCAGCCCTGTCCCCGGGCGTTGAACGCGTCTGGTGGGGCACCCACGCTGACCCCAGGGGCAAGCACGTCCTGCCAGGCCCAGGCGTCGGCGCCCTCGGGGTCGACGCCGATCGGCAGGTCCTGCACCAGCAGCAGTTCGGCCCCGACGCGCGCGAGCTGCTGGTCGACCAGCCACTGGAGCCACTGGTGGCACCGCACCCGGTCGGCCCGTGCGGCGGCGAAGCGCGCCACCGCCGGCGCGTCCGGGCGTCGGTGCTCGGCTGGCCAGGCGCGCCAGCCTCGGGCGTGGTGTTCGGCCAGGGCGCAGAAGGTGGCGAACTGCCACAGGGCCTCGCCCTGCTCCGCGCAGTAGCGGTCGAAGGCCGAATCGCCGGGGAAGCTCTGCCAGAGGCGCTCGAGCGCCTGCACCTTCAGCCGGAAGACGGCATCGCGGTCGATTCGGCGGTCCGCGTTGAGGGCGCGGCCGGCGCGGGCCAGCGGCTCGAGCTCGACCCCGAGCGCGGCCGCGCCCGGCACGTCCTCGATGCGCAGGTAGAGCGGGTTGCGGTAGCGCCGGCTGCTCGGGAAGTAGGGGCTGGGCTGCTGGGGCAGCAGCGGCGCAGCCGCGTGGAGCGGATTGACCAGCACGAGGCCTGCGCCCAGGTCCGCGCGCGACCAGCGGGCCAGCCGGCGCAGGTCCGCCAGGTCGCCCATGCCCCAGCTCGCGCCCGAGCGCAGGGCAGGCAGTTGGACCGCCCAGCCCCAGGTGCGCAGCCCTGGTGGGAGGTAGCAGCGGCCGGGGCTGGCGATGAGGCGCAGCGGGCGCCCGCCGTCGAGCGGGCGCAGGGTGTGGTAGCCCAGCGGGAGATCCGGGGGCAGGGCAGCCTCGGCCCGCAGCACGGTCCCGTCCTCGAGGGTCAGCTCGGCCGGGCGGTCCAGCGCCCCGGGCTGCCCGGGCTGGACTACGCGCACCGGCGCCTCGACGGGCGGGCGAGGCGCGGCCGGGTCGAGGCCCATGGCGGCCAGGATCGCCGCCCGCGTCGCCGCGGGCGTCTTCCGCCACGTGCCGGTGGCGTCGTAATAGCCGTCGTCAACACCCCAGGCGTCGGTCACCATGCGCTCCTGGCGCGGTTCGCTGCGTCCCCGGGTGGTGCCGACGCGCCCGCTCCAGTCGGTGGCTCGTGGGTTACTCGACTCGGCGCAGCACCACCACCGAGCGGGCCGCCACGAGTATGCGGGCGCCCGCCTGGGAAGTGACCCGGCGCTGCTCCTGCAGTGGCTGGTCGGTATCGAGCACCTTCGCCCATCGGCGGCCCCAATCGCGAGTCGGTAGGGTGAATGCCAGCAGCTCGTGGTGCGCGTTAAATAGCACGTAGAAGCTGTCGTCGACCACCGGCTCGCCCCGCGCGTCCGGCTCGGGGATGGCCTCGCCATTCAAGAAAGCCCCGAGCGAGCGGGCCGAGTTCATCGCCCAATCCTGCTCGCTCATCTCCTGCCCGTTGGGCTTGAACCAGCCGACGTCCCTCACGTCCGAGCCCCAGATGCGGCGGCCCTGGAAGAAGTGCCGGCGGCGGAACACGGGATGCCGATGGCGAAACCGGATGAGCCAGCGCGTGAACTCGAGCAGCGCCTCGTCGGCGGCACCCCAGTCGTACCAGGAGACCTCGCTGTCCTGGCAGTACGCGTTGTTGTTGCCCCCCTGCGTCCGCCCGAGCTCATCGCCGCCCAGCAGCATCGGAACGCCCTGAGAGAGGAAGAGCGTGGCCAGGAAGTTGCGCTGCTGCCGCTGCCGCAAAGCCAGCACCTCGGGGGCGTCGGTGGCGCCCTCCGCCCCGCAGTTCCAGGAGCGGTTGTGGCTCTCACCGTCGCGGTTGCCCTCGCCGTTCGCCTCATTGTGCTTCTGGTTATGGGAGACCAGGTCAGCCAGGGTGAAGCCGTCGTGGGCGGTCACGAAGTTGATGCTGGCCGATGGACGGCGGCCGGTGGCCTCGTAGAGATCGGAGCTGCCGGTCAGACGATAGGCGAACTCGGCCACCGCCTCGTCCGTGCCCCGCACGAAGTCGCGCACCGCGTCGCGGTACTTGCCGTTCCACTCCGACCAGAGTGGGGGGAAGTTGCCCACCTGGTAGCCGCCCTCGCCCACGTCCCACGGCTCGGCGATCAGCTTGGCCTGGCGAATGGTCGGGTCCTGCTGGATGAGGTCGAAGAACGCCGAAAGACGGTCCACCTCGTGCAGTTCCCGCGCCAGCGTGGCCGCAAGGTCAAAGCGAAACCCGTCCACGTGCATCTCCTGCACCCAGTAGCGCAGGCTATCCATGATGAGCTGCAAGACGTGGGGGTTGCGCATGTTCAAGCTGTTGCCCGTGCCCGTGTAGTCCATGTAGTAGCGGGGATCGTCGGCCAGCAGGCGGTAGTAGGCGGCGTTGTCGATCCCCCTGAAGGAGAGCATCGGGCCAAGGTGGTTGCCCTCGGCCGTGTGGTTGTAGACCACGTCCAGGATCACTTCGATGCCGGCCTCGTGCAGCGCCTTGACCAGCTGCTTGAACTCCTGCACCTGCCGACCAAGCTGGTCGCCGCTGGCGTACTCGTTGTGCGGCGCCAGGTAGCCGATCGAGTTGTACCCCCAGTAGTTGCGCAGGCGCCGCTCCACGAGGTGGGCGTCGTGTATGAACTGGTGGACCGGCAGCAGCTCCACCGCGGTCACTCCCAGGCTGGTGAGGTGCTCGATGGCCGCAGGGTGGGCCAGGCCCAGGTAGGTGCCCCGCAGTTCGGTCGGGATGGCCGGGTGGCGGATGGTGAAGCCCTTGACATGGGTCTCGTAGATCACCGTCTCATGCCAGGGCGTACGCGGCGGGCGGTCGTGTCCCCAGTCGAAGTAGGGATTGATGACCACCGACTTCGGCACGTAGGGTGCGCTGTCGGCCACGTTGGGTGGGCCGTCGGGCTCGTCCAGGCGATAGGGGAACACGGCTGCGTTCCACTCCACCTGGCCGGCGACGGCCCTGGCGTAGGGGTCCAGCAGCAGCTTGGCCGGGTTGCAGCGGTGGCCTCGCTCGGGTACCCATGGCCCGTAGACGCGAAACCCATAGCGCTGGCCCGGCCCCACCTCGGGCAGGTAGCCGTGCCAGCAGAAGCCGGTCGCCTCCGGCAGCCCGACACGGGTCTCGTGGCCCGCCTCGTCGAACAGGCATAGCTGCACCCGCTCGGCGACCTCGGAGAACAGCGAGAAGTTGGTGCCCACCCCATCGTAGGTGGCTCCGAGGGGATAGGGCTGGCCCGGCCAGGCTCTCATGCCGCGGGCACGCTGGCTCTGGCCTGCGCCGCGCCCAGGGCCGCGGCCCAGGTCGAGAAGCTGCCCAGCGGCTCCACCGACTGGCGCCGCTGGTCTTCCTCGTACACCAGGTAGATCGGCTGTCTCCCCGGCCGATGGATCAGGCAGCGCGTGCCGGGTCGCAGCTCGAGGATGCGGGCCTCGCCCGGGCGTAGCTCATGCACCGGTGTCATCTCAGCCTCCCTGGCGCCAGGCGCCCTGTACGTCTGTCTCTGGGAACATCCTGGCGATCATCGTCGCGCGGGTCGTCCGATGCACCTCCCGTGCCGGCAGCGGCCGGCTAGACCAAAGCCAGGGGAGAGCCTGGATTGCAGATTTGAGATTGCAGAGTGCAGATTGAAGCAATCTGCACTCTGCAATCTCAAATCTGCAATCTCTGTGTCTCCGTGTCTCCGTGGTACACGTCCCTCTCCCGAGGACACTAGTTCGAGCCGATCTGGGGTGACAAACCAGCGTGGACGGTCTATGCTGGATCCAGGGGCCTGTTCGAGCAGTTGAAGGAACATCCTATCGGAGCAGACCAGGATGTCGGAGCCATTTCCCCAGGTGGGCGACCTGGTCGCCGTGGAGCGCCTGGATGTGCAGGCGCTCTTCACCGCTTTGCAGCAGCGAGGGTTTCGGGTTCTCGGGCCGACGGTCCGCGACGGGGCCGTGGTCTACGATGAGCTGACCTCTCCCACGGACCTGCCCATCGGTTGGACGGATGAACAGGAGGGAGGCGTGTACCGCCTCACGCGGCGCGCTGACGAGGGTATGTTCTGCTACGCCAGCGGCCCGCACTCCTGGAAGCAGTTCCTGCACCCGGCGGTCCTCCGCCTGTGGCGGGCCAGGCGCGAGAACGGCAGCACCCAGTTCGAGGCGATGGAGGAGCCTCCCCGCCAGGCCTTCATCGGCGTCCGCTCGTGCGACCTCCACGCCATCGCCATCCAGGACAGGATCTTCACCGGCGGGCCGTACGTCGACCCGTTCTACCGCTCGCGGCGCGAGCGTGCCTTCATCGTGGCCGTCGTCTGCACCCAGCCCGGCGGCACCTGCTTCTGCGTGTCGATGGAGACAGGGCCGCGGCCCACGTTCGGGTTCGACCTGGCGCTGACGGAGGTGCTGGAACCAGGGAGGCACTACTTCGTAGCTAGAGTTGGGACCGAGCAGGGTGCCGCCGTCCTGGGCGACGTTCCCCACCGCCCGGCCCGGCAGGAGGAGGTCGAGGCGGACGAGCGGGTGGTGGCGGCCGCGGCCGAGCGCATGGGGCGGACCATGGAGACGGCGGGGATCAAGGAACTGCTCTACGCCAACCTGGAGCACCCGCGCTGGGACCAGGTGGCGCAGCGCTGCCTGACGTGTGGCAACTGCACCATGGTCTGCCCGACCTGCTTCTGTTTCAACGTGGAGGAGATCACCGACCTCACGGGCACCGTGGTCGAGCGCGTGCGGCGCATGGACGTGTGCTTCACGACTGAGTTCACCTACACGGCCGGCAGGTCCTTGCGCGAGAGCGCCCGGGCGCGGTACCGCCAGTGGCTCACCCACAAGGTCGGCACCTGGATCGACCAGTTCGGCAGCTCCGGGTGCGTGGGGTGCGGACGCTGCATCACCTGGTGCCCGGTGGGCATCGACATCACCGAGGAGGTGGCCGCCATCCGAGCCACCAGCGGTGAGAAGGAGGGAAGGCTATGAGCGAATCATTGTTGCTGGACCTCCTGGCCCAGCATCCGTTCACCTTTGACCTGAGCGATGCAGACCGCCACACTCTGGCGGCGTCCGCCACGGTGAAGTCCTACGCGCCCGACGAGCTGCTCATCCATGAAGGGCGAGCGGCGACCGCGTTCTTCCTCCTTGTCGAT
>JACQUR010000271.1 GCA_016210245.1 Chloroflexota bacterium | reverse complement strand
GTCCTGGCCCGCCCCACCGGTCCTGGCCCGCCCCACCGGTCCTGGCCCAGTGGCTGCTCGCGCCGCTGGAAGCGGCAGTATTCACCCGGACCTGGTAGCAGCATGGTTACGTAGCCTGGCCGCCAGCGCGCACCAGGCCTCGTCCCCGCAGACGGTCCAGCCCCGCCATCGTTCGGCGGTACCAGCCCTGGCCGACCGAGGTCATGAGCAGCAGGCGGGGGACGAAACGCCAGAACTCTCCGCCGAGCGCCAGCGCGGGTTGGCGCTGCAAGGCGTAGCCCAGCCCCTGCCAGGTGCGCGCGCGGCGGCCGTTGTCCAGGTCGAACCACGCCGTCTGGAGCAGCGCGTGCTGGTGTACGGCGCGACGCGCCCCTCGGATGGCCGCGGGCGCATCGTCGGGCAGGGCGGCGAAGGCGCGCTCGATGGTGAGCAGGTTCTGCGCCGCCGCCTCCCACGGGGGGATGCCCTGGTGATGCATGTTCTGGCGATGTACCCGGTAGGCGTAGCTGGGCTGGGCGAGATAGCCCACGTCGTGCCGCGCGGCGGCGCGCAGCCACATGTCCCAGTCGCCAGGGTGCGGCAGGCGCGGATCGTAGGGGCCCAGCTCCATCTGCACCTCACGGCGCAGGAGGGTGCCGGAGTGGTGGACGTAGTTGCCCCACATCAGGGAGCGGAACTCGTCCAGCCCGGCCCGCACGCAGTCGTCCGGCCAGGGCACGACCTGTCGGACGATCTGGCCTTGCTCCACCAGCGCGAAGGCCGTGTACACCAGCCCAACGCTGGGGTGGGCCTCGAAGATCGCGATCTGTTGGGCCAGGGCGTCGGGACGCAGGCAGAAGTCGTCGGCGGAGAGCAGCCCCACGTAGCGGCCTCGTGCCAGCGCCAGGCCCTCGTTGTAGGTGGCGATGTGGCCCTGGTTGCGCTCGTGGCGGATGACGTGGACGCGCGAGTCCGCCTGGTAGCGGGCCAGGACGTTGCCCGTGCCGTCGGTGGAGGCGTCGTCGATGGCGATGATCTCGATGTCCTGCACGGTCTGGTCGAGCAGGCTGTCGAGCGCCTGGGCCGCGAAGTGGCCGTAGTTGTAGCACGGAACGACGAAGCTGACGCGCGGCTCCATGGTCATGCTGCTCCAGTCCTCAACTACTGAGCGCTGCATGAGGATCTGGACATCGTTGCGCACGGGGTTCGTAGCGCGGGGGCTTGTCCCCCGCCCGTGGGCTGGGTGCCCACGGGCGGGGGACAAGCCCCCGCGCTACGGGCCTCCAGCGATGTTTGGATCTCCATGCAGGGCTCAGTAAGTCCACAGTCGACAGTCGACCGTTCACCGTCCGCTCGTCCCCTGTCGACGGTCGACTGTCGACAGGGGACCTGATTTCATTGCCAGGTGCAGCCACACCTGCTCCAGGTCGCTCCGCGAGACCGCCCCGAGGGCCAGGCAGGCGCCGCCGTAGACCAGCGCCCCCAGCAGGACCGGGATGGCCAGGGGGAGGTCGCGGGCCAGCCAGACGACCCCGGCCATGGCCAGGCCGGCCGCCACGCACCGGGCAGCGTCGACGAGCGTAGCGCGCCCGAGCACGCCCGCCGGCAGCAGGCGCAGCCCGGCCGCCAGCATGAATACCTCGGTCAAGGTGGTGATCGCCGCCGCGCCGATGGCGCCGTTGCCATACGTGGCCTGGGCGTAGGGGATGGTGACGAGGTTCAGCAGGGGGTTGAGCACGGCCGCCGCCACCCCGGCCAGCGCCCACTGCCGCTGGCGGTCCAGGGTGTTGAGCGCCGTTCCAAGGGCCATGTCGACGCCGACCAGCGGGATGTGGGCCGCCAGCAGCACGATTGGCACAATCGAGTGGGTGAAACGCTCCGGGTAGCCGAGCAGCCCGATCAGCTTGTCCGGCAGGAGCATGATCCCCAGCGCCATCGGCAGGCTCAGCAGCAGCACCGCCTGGACGGCGCGCCGGGCGAGGGCATGGAAGGCTGGCCGGTCCCCCGCGGCCGCCGAGAGGGCCGGGAAGAGGACGGTCACGATGATCGTCGGCACGAAGGCCGGGATCATCACCACCCGGTAGGCAGCGGTGTACCAGCCCACGACGGCGTCGTGGGTCAGCAGGGAGAGCAGCACGGCGTCGATCTGGCCGTACACCAGCAGGGCCGCCTGCCATACGAAGAAGGGCAGTCCGCCCAGCAAGATGGACCGCCACGCGCCCCAATCGGTCCAGGGCGAGAGACGCACGCGGCCGAGCAGCGCCTGCAGGCCGACCGCGAGCCCGAGCGCCAGGCTGGCCACCCAGGCCACCGCCACCTCGGCCGGCCCGGCTCCGCCCAGGAGCACGGCCCCGGCCAGGCCCGCGAAGCCCAGCCTGGTTGCCACCGAGTACGCGGCCAGCGCCTTCATGGCCTGCAGTCCCTGGAGCGAGCCCAGCACCACGTTGCCCATTGCGCTCGCAACGATACCCAGGCACAGCACGTAGACCACCTGCCGGGTCAGCAGGTCGTACCCGGCCAGGTTGACCACGGCCACTGCCAGCAGCCCGGCCAGCAGGCTGAGTGGGACGCGCATCGCCAGCGCGTTCGCCGTGAGCGCCGCCGCGCGCGCGGGGGCGCGCGCGATCTCCTTCGCCAGGTAGGTCGCCGTGCCCAGGTCGGCGGCCAGGCCGACCAGGCTGGTGAGGGCCAGGGCGAAGGCGAACTTGCCGAGGTTGACGTCGCCGAGATAGCGCGGCAGCAGCACCGCCAGGGCGGCGCCGCCGACCGACGAGAGCACCTGGGCAAGGCCAAGGGTGAAGATGCTGCGGATCACGTGCGCGGGCGTCGGCACGGCTGAGTCCTGAGTGCTGAGTCCTGAGTCCTGAGTCCTGAGTCCTGAGTCCTGAGTCCTGAGTCCTGAGTCCTGCGTCCTGAGGCCTGAGTCCTGAGTCCTGAGTCCTGAGTTCCACTC
>JACQUR010000270.1 GCA_016210245.1 Chloroflexota bacterium | reverse complement strand
GCGTGGTGGCCAGGGGGCCGGCCAGCAGCTCTCCTCCAGCCCCCTGGGCACCACGCTCTGCCGCCCTCGGGGCGGCGGGGCGACAGAGCCGTCGCCCCCTACGGCTCAGGGGCGGCGGGGCGACCGGGCCGTCGCCCCCTACGGCTCAGCGACCGCCGGCACTGAAGCTGGTCACGCGCGCCCCTTGCCCCCTTCACTCCTCCGCGTTAGCATAGCGCTACCACCGGCTGTTCCGCCCCTGTTTCGCTGTCAAAGGACGGGCTCCGCTGGCCATCGCGTGCGCTGCCATGTTCCTCACCCCCGGGAGGCCGCGGATGGCGCTCGACCGTTGGACTCTGCGCTCCACGTTGGTTGCGCTCGCCCTGCTCAGTCTGCTGCCGACAGCCTGGGAGCCATCCGCCTGGGCCTCTGCGAGCGCCGCGGGCGCACCAGTCGCACCGCCGCGGTCGCCTGGCCTGGAGACGAGGACGCCCCCGCTGGCCAGGCTGGCGAGCGCACTGCCAACAGCAGAGGCCTGGGCCTGGGGCGCCAATGCCACCGGCCAACTGGGCGACGGCACGACCAGCCCGCACCCCGTGGCCGCTCGGGTGGCCGCGCTTGGCGGCGCGGTCGCCGTCGCCGCGGGCGATGGGCACAGCCTGGCCTTGCAGCCCGACGGAACCGTCTGGAGTTGGGGCGACAACCGCTCCGGCCAGTTGGGCGACGGCACGACCACCAACCGCGCCACGCCGGTGCAGGTGCAGGGGTTGAGCGGGGTCACCGCCATCGCGGCAGGCAGCGCGCACAGCCTGGCCCTCGGGGCGGATGGGAAGGTCTGGGCCTGGGGCGATAACTCGACCGGCTAGTTGGGCGACGGGACGACCGCGCAGTCCGCCACCCCGGTGCAGGTGGGCGGCTCTTCGGGGGGCTCGGGACAGGCTCTGGGTGCGGCCAGCGCCGTGGCCGCGGGCGGGCAGCACAGCCTGGCGCTGCTGTGCGACGGCACGGTCTGGGCCTGGGGCCAGAACAGCGCCGGGCAACTGGGCGACGGCACGACTGCCGACCACACGACCCCTGCACAGGTGAGCGGCCTCGGCGGCGCCCTCGCCCTCGCGGGCGGCCAGGCCCACAGCCTGGCGCTGGCGAGCTCTGGCCCGGCCGCCACGCCGACCCCGACCGCGGCCGCCAGCGCCAGCGTCGCGCCGACAGCCACCGCCACGCCTACCGGCACGCCTACAGCCACGGGAACGCCGACGCCGACGCTCACCGCCACCGCGACGCCGACGGCGACGGCCACGGCCACCCACATGCCCTCGGCATCTCCCACCGCCACGGCGACGCCAACAGCCACCGCCACCTCGACTGCGACCTGGACCGCGACGGCCACGGCCACCTCGAGCGCGACGGCCACGCCTACTCCCGCCGCTACGGCGACGGCGACCGCCGGGTCTGCGCCAGGGTCGGGCATGGCGTGGGCCTGGGGTCAGAACCTGTCCGGCCAGGTGGGTGACGGCACCACCATCCAGCGCTCCACCCCCGTGCTGGCCGGCGGCCTGGACCGGGCGATCGCCCTGGCGGGTGGTGAGCAGCACAGCCTGGCGCTGCGGACGGACGGAACCGTGTGGGCCTGGGGGCAGAACCTGGCAGGCCAACTGGGGGACGGGACGACGTCCCAGCGCACCGCCCGCGTGCTGGTCGGCGGCCCTTCTTCAGGCTCAGGACAAAGCCTGGGCGGAGTCGTCGCGCTCGCCGCGGGCGCCTCGCACAGCCTGGCGGTGAAGGCCGATGGCACCGTCTGGGCCTGGGGCGGCAACGCCTCGGGCCAGCTCGGCGACGGTACCACCACGGATCGCACCGCCCCCGTCCAGGTGGCCAGGCTCGGCGGAGCGATCGCGGTCGCGGCCGGCGCTGGCCACAGCCTGGCGTTGCAGGCGGACGGCATGGTCTGGACCTGGGGCCGGAACGACGCGGGCCAACTGGGCGACGGCAGCACCACCAGCCGACTGGCCGCTGTCCAGGTGGACGGCCTCAGCGGGGTAGTGGCCGTCGCCGCGGGCGGCTTCCACAGCCTGGCGCTGCAGGGCGACGGCACGCTCTGGGCCTGGGGCCGGAACACCTCCGGCCAACTGGGCGACGGCACCACCACGTCTCGCTCCACCCCGGTCCAGGTGAGCGGCCCGGGTGGACTCATCGGCCTGGCCGGCGGCTACGCGCACCGTCTGGCACTGCAGGACTCTGGCGTCGTCTGGGGCTGGGGCCTGAACGAGGTTGGGCAGGTGGGCGACGGCAGCGGCGCGCCCTTCCAGACTACGCCTGTGCGGGCGAGCGGCCTGAGCGGCGTGGTGGCGATCGCCGGGGGCTTTGCGCACAGCCTGGCGCTGCAGCAGGGCGGAACGGTCTGGGCCTGGGGGCTAGGGCCTGGGGGCTGGTGGAGCCCGCTCACCGCTGCTTGACTGATGCTCCGGCCTGCTCGTCGAGCCAGGCGAGCGCGCCCAGGGTCTTACGCCACGCCGCCACCTGCGCGGCCGCGCAGGCGATGGCCTCCCGCTCGTCTCCGAAGCCGATCGTCGCAGGGAGCCTGCCTGGCAGCCGCTTTCTCCCCAGCAGGTAGTCCGGCACGTACGGGTTCCCCTTCTTCGCCTCGGCCAGCCGCTTCCTGGCGCGCTTCGAGTCGCCCTCCGCGCGAAAGGCAGAGAGGGCGCGGCCATACAGCCACACGGCCGCAGCGTCGTCGGGATAGAGGTCGAACAACCTCTTCACCTGAGCATCGTCGCCAAGCTCGTACAGCCAGGAAAGCAGTGCGTCGCGCACCCCCTGGTTGTCGCCCGGGTTCAGCCTGAGCAGGTCCCAGGCGTGTGCGATCGCTTCCTCCCGCTTGCCCATCGCCCAGAGCGCGTGGGCCAGCCCAAACCGCGCCCGCATGTAGGGACGGGTCTCGATGATGCCCCAGAAGTGTCCGACACCATCCTCGAAGGCTTCCTTGCCCAGGCCGCGCTCCCCGGCGGCCACCCCCCGGGCGAAGAGGTCGGCCGCCTCCTGCGGGCGCCGCGCCGTCTCCTCCGCCAGCAGGACGTAGGCGTCGGCGCAATCCGAGGAGATCTGCAGGGCCTTTCGGGCGAGCCGGACTCGCTCCCGTGTGTCCGGGGACTCCCAGGCCTCGTACATCAGGTCCTGCGCTGCTTCCAGCGGGGTCTGGGCCGCGCGACGCGGTGGGACGCCCTTGTCGAGTAGCTTCGCCAGGTAGGCGTCCACCTCTTCGATGGAGCCGAACTGCTTCTCCGAAAGGAGCGCGCTCACGTCGGCCAGCGTCTTCTCCATGGCGCGGCGCATCCCCAGCAGTGAGGGCGCTTCCACAACCTGCAGCGGAGGTTGCGACGCGGCCTGGCGCAACCGGGCCTCGAGCTTTTTCCGCTCCCGGATGGTGGCCTGCACCTCGGGCGCCACGGCCTCGGCCAGCGTCCACACGTGCAAGCCGCCGCTCACGAAGCGGGAATCAGCCCCGAGCACGGTTTCCAGAGGGTCCGGGGCCACGTTGGAACGGTAGAGGCCCCGAGCCAGCAGGGCGACGGCGAGATCCCAGACGAGCAGATCGCGAGACGGGCTCCTGCGGAGGAGCTGGTGGGCAACATCGGCCAGTTCCCGGTTCCGCCGGGCCACCGCGGCGTTGTCTCGCTGGCCGCGGGGTTCGAGCCACGCTTCGCAGCGACCTGCCTCGCCGTCGCTGACCCGGATCAGCAGAGCGTCTCCAGCCGAGGCGCGCTGCTCGCGCAGGTAGCGGAGGAGGCCTTCGGGCACCGAGCTCCCCCATACGCCCCCGCCGAGGAACTCGAGCCTCAGGGCAGCCTCATGGCCGTTGGGCAACTGCACGTGGACAGACCGAGTGACCTTCCGCTTCCGGACCTCGAAGAAGTCAGGCCAGAGGGAGTGGTAGACCTCAACAGGGTGGATCAGCGGCTGATCCGCTGGCGCCTCCTTCGTAAGAGGCAGCCGCAGCAGGCTACCCTGCACGAGATAGGGCAGATAGCCATAGTGGCCATCCCCGAGGCTGATCAACTGACTCCCCTGTCCCAGGGCGCCGCGGATGGTCGCCTTTGGATTCCGGGTGGTGATCGGACGTCGGCGGCTGACCTCGTCGAAGATCTCCTGAAAGGTCAGCGGCTGTCCCGCCGACCTCAGCACCTCGTACACCAGGTCCGCGTAGCTTGGCTCGTCCTTCCGCCCCATGCCTGCCTCTCCCGCGCACCGATCGGTGCGGGCCTACACGAGCATCATACCTCCAGCGCTCTGTGACAGGTGAAGTGAGAGGTGCCATCCGAGCCGCGACGGTGAGGCTCTTCGACGGGCTCAGGGTGAGTGGACCCCGGGGTCCACTCATCCTGAGCCCGTCGAAGAGCCTCACCGTCGCGGCTCGGATGGCCGGGACGAGAGCGCCCGATCGAGCCGGTCGAGGAAGGTCCGCTTCTTCGCATGCCGAGCGCGAAGCTGGCTGAGGCGCGCGTCGAACGTCTCCGCCATCTGGTTCCGGATGGCCAGGTCGCGCAGGTCCGTCAGAACCCGCACAGCCTGATCGTAGTCCGCCGGACGCTTCATCTCGGTCAGCGCTTCGGCCTGCTGCCAGAGGGCCTCCTCCTGCCCGGCGAGGCCGTCGAGGTAGACGGCTCGCGCCGCCGCCTCCTCCCGTTCTCGACGAGCTCGCTCCCTCGCCTCCCGTTCGGCCTGCTTCCGTCTTCTGACCTCGGCCCGCTGCTCCGCTGTCTCGAGCAACTCCGCCACCGTCCGCCCAGGGCTCGAGGTGCCCGCCTCCGGAGCGCTGGTCGGGCGGAGACGCCGCAGGAGTCTGGCGCGCAGGTGAGGGTCGTCGCCCTTCGCGAGCCGAAGCAGCAGGTCGTTCTTCTCGGCCTCCGGGAGCTGGCGGATCCACGGATCGAGGTCGCTCGACGATGGACTCGTCTCGTGGAGAGCGACGCTGCGCTCCGCGGCCACGGCGATGAGGTCGTCGTCGATTCCCAGGAACTCAGCGAGGGTCTTGAGCGATGCGGAAAGGCTGCCGAGCCCGGGTGGGACGGGCGGCTCGATGGCCTCGTCGTCGAGCATGCCGCTCTCAGCGCCGGCCAGCCAGGCCAGGTACAGCGCCCGCAGGTCGCCGTTGGCGAGGTCGGCGCGCAGCGGAATCAGGGCCGGCAGCCAGCTCTGGGCCTCCGCGTCCTCCACCCAGCCGCCCCCGTCCTCGTCCCTGGAGATGAACTCCAGAATCGCGTAGTCGCCCGCCTCGCGGACGTCGACGCACTCCTCGCTTGTTCTTCAGGGTCATGGGCATCGACGACGATCTCCATCGTGATGCGCTCCTCGCGCTCCTCGTCGCGGGGCGTTCGCTCCATTGGTACTCCTCCTCGTCCGAGTCGGACGCGTTGTACGATGCGGACCTGACCGGGCGCGAAGTCTCGCCCACCAGTCAGGACTATCCCGGCAGCGCCTATGGTTGGATGAGCGACCACGTCGGCTTGGGCTACCAGGCGGCGGTGGTGACGCTGCGCAGTCCGACCTACGGACGGCTGATCGTGGCGGGCTCGCTCACGCCGCTGGCGTTGCTCCTCCTCGGTCCCCAGGACCGCCGCGGGCCGCTGCCCGGTGCGGATCAGAAGCCAGCCAATCACCACCAGCAGCGCGCCGAAGGCGAGAAAGCCCAGGTCCCACCAG
Organism: Chloroflexota bacterium; assembly: GCA_016210245.1. Taxonomy (GTDB): domain Bacteria; phylum Chloroflexota; class UBA6077; order UBA6077; family JACQUR01; genus JACQUR01. The sequence goes on along the minus strand of JACQUR010000270.1, from coordinate 1,120 downwards.
ATCCACTGATTCTGGGGCACCGTCTCGTTGACGTATATCTCCAGGGCGTAGCTCACTGACCATGTGACGGCGATGGCCATAATGAGGGCAAACTGGCTGGCGGCAGGCACCGTGCGATGCCGCCACGCATAGATGCCGAGCGCCCCCGTGATCGCCGCCGACGCCAGCAGGATCCAGATGTACGGCGTGTACTGGTAACCCATCGCCCCCTCGACGACTGAGCACAGCCCGTCCTGTCAGAGATCCAACGTGCCTCCTGCCGGCCAGCCAACCGCCGTGGTAGCAACCCGCCCAAGAATGTGAGCCAGAGGTCCTCCGTGCGTGGGTGCGAGCATACCAGGTTCGTTCACGTCTGCCAATCGGGGCATCGCGGGCAGGGCCACCTGGCTTCGTTTGTGAGAAACGGGGGTCCCACAGTTGGGCCAAGTCTTTCTGCAGGCTCGGGATGCTCGGGGTCAACCTCAGTCCGCGCGTGACGCCTCTCCCTGTAATTACTGCTGGCGGGGCGAGCGTGGGTCGGAGGGGCAAACCAGGAGGCCGGGGAGACAGCAGAGGACATAGCCCCATGCTCCCTGGGATGTGGGCGTCACTGTCCGCTCGTCCCAGACATAGGGGGCTCCGTCGGCGGGCTCCCCGGTTGGCCACGCGGCGTGGAGGCTCCACCGCCCGCCCCTGAGGCAAGCTCCTGGACCAGGGCTACGGTGGGCAGGGCCGCGTAGCTACGCGGCCCTGCCCACCGTAGCCCTGGTCCAGGAGAAGAACCCTCCAGTGCGGGCCGAGCGACCTGGAGCGTGGCGCCCAGCCAGGGGAGGCCCGCCCGCGTGGCACAACCCACCAGGCGGCCGAGCCCAGGCACTCCCAGTCCTGCGGAAGCGCAGGCGATCACCCGTATTTCGCTATGAGGTGCTGCGCTCTCCTCACTCAGGACTCAGGACTCAGCACTCAGCACTGATCGCGGCCTGCCTGTCGCCTTTCAAGGCGTTGGGCTGGGCAGCGCCGTTGCGGTTGGGGGCGGCGTGGCGGTCGGCGGCACGGTTGGCGCCGGGGTGGGCGTGGCCGTCGGGGGCAGGGTGGAGGTGGGCGTCGGCGTCGCCACCGCGGTCGGCGTGGGGGACGGAGT
>JACQUR010000269.1 GCA_016210245.1 Chloroflexota bacterium | reverse complement strand
TCCTGAGTCCTGAGCAAGGTTCCCCACTCAGCACTCAGGACTCAGCACTCAGGACTCAGGACTGAACTCCAGGAAGTCGGCCAGCACCCAGCCCTGGAGCCCCCGCGGGTCACGGACCAGGCGCCACACCCGCGCGGCAGTCACCTCCTCCTGGTTCAGCGCCGTGACCTGCGTGCCCTCCCGCAGGGCAACGATGGGCGCAGCCGTGGTGGACGGCTCGCGGCGCAGATAGGCGCCCAGGCCGCCCGTCCTGGCGATCCGCGCGGCCCGGACCGGCTCGGGCGTTGCGGTAGGGCTCGGGCGCGGCGTGGGTGAGGGGGTGGGGGTCTGCTCCCGCGCTTGCGTCGGCGCCAGCGCCAGGGGCGGGGTAGGGGTCGAAGCCGCGGCGGTGGGCCGGGGCTGTGTCGGCGTCGGCAGGGTAGGCTGAGTCGAACTCGGGCGCTGAGCGTTGAGGACCGCGAGCAGGACGACGGCCGCCACCAGGGCAGTGAAAAGCAGAGCAACCCCCAGGCGGACCCCGCGCGCGCTGATCTGCCGCCCCGGAGACAGGAACGAGCGCCCGCACCAATCGCAGAAGGACACGTCGCGGGGGTTCAGTCCACCGCAACCGGGACAGGCGATGCGCGCAGACGCGTTCACGGGCGAGGGCGGCCACCAGCGTTGGTTGGTCGCGGGCTTCGAGCGCCTTTCGCAACCACAGAGACGCAGAGACGCCGAGCGTGCTTCTTCAGGAGTCCCGAGCCTGTTGGTGCTCCCAGCGACTCGGCGGCGCGTCTTGCCAGGCAGGCCTGGCTGCGCCTGCTAAGCATAAGTTCGTCGGGCAGAGGTGTCAAGGTGCGTTGCAGTGGCGGGGGGCGTGTGCTAGTATTGCGCCGCGTGGAGGCCAGCCCCGCTCATCCTGAGCACGTCGAAGGACTGAGCACGTCGAAGGACTGAGCACGTCAAAGGACTGAGCACGTCGAAGGGCCTGGACGTGGTAGCAGGCCTGCCTTGAGCGGCGCGAGTGGGGTGCGCCGCCGGTGGCCCTGGGGAGAGGGAGCGCCTGAGTAAGCCGCTATGGCGATCGTCATAGCTGTCGCAAACCAGAAGGGTGGGGTGGGCAAGACCACCACCACGGCTAATCTGGGCGCTGCGCTGGCCCTGCGGGGCTGTCGCACTCTGCTCATCGACATGGATCCCCAGAGCAACCTCACCAGCGCTTTTGGCCTGGAGAAGGAGGCTGAGCACAACGTCGCCGGCGCGCTGCTGGACCGCAAGGTGAGCCTGCCGATCGTGAACGTCGAGAACGGGCTGCAGGCCCGCCTGGATGTGGTCCCGGCGGATCTTGCCCTGGCCTCGGCCGAGGCGGCGCTGATGAACAAGCTCGGGCGCGAGTTGCGCCTGCGCGACCAGGTGCAGGCGGTCGACGCACGCTACACCCACATCCTGATCGATACCCCGCCCTCCCTCGGGCTGCTGACCACCAACGCGCTCGTGGCGGCCACCAGCGTGATCATTCCGACCGAGGCCCGCTTCTTCTCGGTCCAGGGGCTCCAGATGCTGCAGGAGACCATCGAAGAGGTGCTCTACCTGAACCCGCGGCTCCGGATTCTTGGTATCCTGCTCAGCAAGCTGGATCGCCGCTTGCGCGAGGAGCGCCAGGTGTCGGAGTATGTGCGCAAGCGCTGGGGGGACCTGGTGTTCCGAACCGAGATGGGCACCAACAGCAAGATCCTGGAGGCCGGGGCTTCTGGCAACTCGGTCTTTCGGTACAACGGGGCGGAGAAAGCGGCCGAGCTCTACTTCGCCCTGGCCGACGAGGTGCTCGAACGTGGCTAAAGCACGCGGAGGCTTCGATCCAGGTCGCCTGGGCAATAGCCATCGCGCCACCCCCATCGTGCCACAGATCGTCGACGCCGCGCTGGCCCCTGAGGCGCGCGGCTTCACCGAGGTCAAGATCATCGGGGTTGGCGGGGGCGGCACCAACGCGGTCAACCGCATGGTCGAGGCGGGCGTCCAGGGCGTAGAGTTCATCGCGGTCAACACTGATGCCCAGGCCCTGGCCCAGTCGCAGGCCCTGCGCAAGATCCAGATCGGCGGTCGCTCCACCCGCGGGCTGGGCGCGGGCGGCGACCCGCAACATGGGGAGCGCGCGGCCGAGATCAGCCGCGACGCCCTGCAGGAGGCCATCACCGGCGCCGACATGGTGTTCATTACCGCCGGCATGGGGGGCGGCACCGGCACCGGCGCCTCGCCGATCATCGCCGAGGTCGCTCGGGCCGAGCGCGCGCTCACTGTGGCTGTGGTGACCCTACCCTTCACCTTCGAGGGCTACCGGCGCAAGCGCACGGCCGAGGCAGGGGTGCAACTGCTGAAGGAGCGCGTGGACGCGCTGATCCTCATCCCCAACGATCGGCTGCTGACGCTGGCGAGTCGGCAGATGACCGTGGTGGAGGCGTTCCGCCTGGCCGACGACATCCTGCGCCAGGGCGTGCAGGGCATCTCCGACCTGGTCACCATGACCGGGCTGATCAATCTCGACTTCGCCGACGTGCGGGCGGTCATGGCCGGCGCGGGCACCGCGCTGATGGCCATTGGCGAGGCCAAGGGCGACGGACGGGCGATGGCCGCGGTCCGTGCGGCGATCTCGAGCCCGCTGCTGGACACGTCCATCGAGGGCGCAACGAACGTGCTGCTCAACATCACCGGCGGCCCGGACCTGAGCCTGGCCGAGGTGACCGAGGCCGCCGACGCGGTCAACCAACTGGTGGACCCGTCCGCCAACATCATCTTCGGCGCGGTCATCCACCCCAAGCAGCAGGCGGAGGTGAAGATCACGGTCATCGCCACCGGCCTGCGGCCCGGAACGCGCGCCCGCCCACCGGCTCCTCCGCGGCCGGAGTCGCCCGTGCCGCCGCCCCCCTCCCGCTACCAACCCCACGAGCCGAGCCTGGACCCCGACGGCATCGACCTGCCAACCTTCAACTTTCGTCTCCGAAGCTGACGCCCAGGCAGCGGGCGTTATGCACCAGGGCGCTCTCGGGCGGGACGGTCTTGAGCACCCCGACCGCCTCGTCCAGGGTCACGGCGACGATCTCAGTGCCGCGCAGCGCCACCATGTGGCCGAACTGCTCGCGCGACGCCAGGCGCACCGCCTCCACCCCGAAGCGCGTGCCCAGGATACGGTCCCGCGGAGTAGGGCTGCCGCCGCGCTGGAGGTGGCCCAGCACCAGGCTGCGCACCTCGTGCTCGGTCCGCTGTCCCACCTGGTCCGCCAGCCAGTCACCAATGCCGCCCAGGCGAGCTCGGGCCAGGGGGTCGCGCGGCTCGATGGTGAACAGGCCCACCCCGGCCGGGGCGGCGCCCTCGGCGACCACGACGATGCTGAACGACCGCCCCGAGGCGTCGCGGCGGCGAATCTGCTCCACCACCCGGTCCACCTGGAACGGCAGCTCGGGGATCAGGATGATGTCCCCGCCCCCGGCCAGGCCGGCCTCGAGCGCGATCCAGCCTGCGTGGCGGCCCATGACCTCCAGAACCATGACCCGGTGGTGGCTCTCGGCGGTGGTGTGGAGCTTGTCGATCGCCTCGGTGGCCGTGTTCAAGGCGGTGTCGAAGCCGAAGGTCACATCCGTGGCGGACAGGTCGTTGTCGATCGTCTTGGGGATGCCGACCACGGGCACCCCCAGCTTGAAGAAGTCGTTGGCGATGCCGAGCGAGCCGTCCCCCCCGATGACCAGCAGCGCGTCCAGGCGCAGGCGCTCGCAGCGATCGATCACCTGGCGGGAGAGGTCGGTGACGGTGACCTCGCCCTCCTTGCGTTCGCGGTACGCAAAGGGGTTGCCGCGGTTGGTCGAGCCCAGGATGGTGCCCCCCCGGGGCAGGATACCTCGCACCGTCTCGTTGGTCAGCGGGTGGGTCTTGCCCTCCTTGATCAGGCCCTCGAAGCCGTCCTCGATGCCGATGACCTCCCACTCATAGTAGGTGGTCGCCGTTTTCACCACCGCCCGGATGACCGCGTTGAGCCCCGGGCAGTCTCCGCCCCCGGTCAACACCCCGATACGCCGAACAGCGCCCATCGCACCGGCCTCCCGTTTTGCTCTGGCGCATTATAGGCGGTTGGGCTGTCCCTGGTGGCAGGGATAGCTCTCCACTGCGTATGTTGGCCTATAATTGGGGAGGCTGGAGGTTTGGAGGTTGAAGGTTGGAGGCGTTATCCAACCTCCAACCGTCGTCCTCAAAGATGAAGCGGCCAGCACGAACCCTCACCCATCCGGATATGGCCGACCCGGCGATCCTCTCGCGCATCGCCAGGCGGCTAAAAGAACAATATGGCGCCGAGCGAGTCATCGTCTACGGCTCCGTAGCGCACGACTCGGCGACGGTCCACAGTGACATCGACCTGCTGGTGATTGCGCCCAGCACGGAGAAGGGCTACCAGCGCATGGCACGCGCGCGGGCAACCATCCGCGACCTCAGCTTCGGACTGCCCGTCTCCCCGCTCGTGCTTACGCCCGCAGAGGTCGACAGGCGCCTAGCAGCAGGCGACCAGTTCATCCGGGAGATTCTCACCACAGGAGTAGAGCTGTGAACATCCGCCAGGAGGAACACGACGCCGGAAGTTGGCGTAGAATCGCCCGGCTCGACTGGCGTCGAGTTCACATCCTGCTGCAGGCGGGTGATGGGGCAGCCGCCGGCTTCTATCTGCAGCAGGCGCTCGAGAAGCTCGTCAAGGCGTACCTCGTCCAGCGCGGCTGGCAGCTCCGCAAGACGCACGAACTGGACCGACTGCTCGACGCAGCCTCGGGGTATGATGGAACCCTCGCTGCCTTCCGGCCTCTGTGCGAGCGTGTGTCGGGCTACTACATCGTCGAGCGCTACCCAGGTGCCGGCGAAGAAGGTCCAGATGTGGACCAGCTCGGCCAGGACCTGATCGAAGCGAGGCAACTGGCGCTGGCCCTGTTTCCCGATGAGCAACTCGCTTGACCGTTTGGCTCGCCTGACAAGGCTTCCCCTTTCGACCCGGTGCAGAGGTCTGGTTCACTCCTCGCACAGAAACACCAGCGCCGACCCCGGCCTGAACTGCACCACGACCACCCGCCGAGTCGCATCATCCAGCTTGAAACGGTCGTCCACCCGCAGCCCGGCCAGCCAGGCGATACCGTGGGGCGATTCGACTACCGGCACGACGGCGCGCAGCTCGCGGGGGACCTTGGCGTCGACCAGGATGTCCTGCAGCTTCTTCTCGTGGCCGAGCCCCAGGGGGCGCATGCGGTCGCCCGGCCGCCACGACCGCACCTGCAGCGGCTCGCCCAGCCTGTCGGCATCGAGCCAGGCCTGGCACCGGCCCGCCCGGCCAGCCTCCGCCCGCGCCCGCGCCACCGCCTCCGGACCCTCCAGCACCTCCGCCTCCAGCTCGCCCACCGCGCCCAGCTCAAGCCGCCCGGGGAGCGGCAGCGGCACCGGCCCACGAGCCTCCAACCTCCCACCTCCAACCTCCAACCCGCGGCCCCCAGCCCCCAGCCGCACCTCGAACCGCTCGTAGCCGGTAGCGAGCTCGATGCCCCCGCACAGGCTCAACCGCCGGCCTGGCCCGCCCCGCGTGGCCAGGCGCAGCCCAGCCTCCACTGCCGACCAGGTCAGGCCCTCGGCCGTGCCGCGCAGCCGCTCCACGGCCAGGCGCAGCAGGTGGCGCTGGAGGGCTGGCAGCTCGCGCGCGAAGGCGGCGCGCTCGAACTCGATTCGCCCCGCCTGGGAGCGCGCGCACCGCTCCCAGGCGGCCTCGGCGGTGCGCGCGACCACCTCCAGGTCGCCGCGCAGCGCGGCCGCGGTCCGGGCCAGGGTGCGACGCACGGCAGGGTTGTAGCGCTCCAGCGTCGGCACCAGCTCGGCGCGGACGCGGTTGCGCAGGTAGGTGCGCAGCGCGTTGGACGGGTCGAGCCGGGGCTCCAGGCCGACGGCCTGGCAGTAGGCGGCCGTCTCCCGCCGCTCCACCTCCAGCAGCGGCCGCACAACGCGCAGGATGAGCGCCTGGCGTGGCGGGGAACGCTGGTCGATCGGCGGTCCGAGCAGCTCGGTCCGCAGCTCCTGCCGGGGCAGGATGCCCACCAGGCCGCGCAGGCCGGTCCCGCGCAGCAGATGCATGAGCAGCGTCTCCACCAGGTCGTCGCGAGTATGGCCGACGGCGAGGCTGGCCGCGCCCAGCTCGTGCGCGAGCCAGGCCAGCGCCTGGTAGCGCGCGTAGCGGGCCGCGACCTGGGTGCTCAGGTGGTGCTGGCGTCGATAGGCAGGCACGTCCACGGAGAGGCCGGTGAAGGGCGCGCCGTAGCGGGCGGCCACCTGGCCAACGTACCGCGCGTCCTCCGCCGCCTGCGCACCCCGCAGCCCGTGGTTCACGTGGGCGACGTGGAGCCGAAGCCCGCAGACGGACCGCAACCGATCCAGTACGTCGAGCAAGCAGAGCGAGTCCTGGCCGCCGGACACGGCCACCAGCACCAGGTCGCCTTCGCTGAACAACCGCTCGTGGCGGCTCAGGTGTCGAGCGCGCTGCACCACCCGGTCGACAATGGGGGGAGGGGCTGCACCGGGGCCAGGTGTCATAGCCGACCTGTTATCTGTTCTTCTTCTTGCTCCGTCGTTCCGCCCTGTTCGGCTGACTCGTCGTGAGCCACCGACTCACCATGCGGTGGGCGGGATGGGTTGGATCCTTCTCTCCTGGAAGGAGTTCAGATTTGAGAGTGCAGAGTGCAGATTGCAATCTGCACTCTGCACTCTCAAATCTGAACTCCTTCCTACTCCCTGCCCGGTCCAAAGAAGAATCGCCACCACTGCTTCCACATGGGAGATTCCGGCCCCTCGGCCCGCCCGGCCGCCGGGCGCGAACCAGCGGGCGGCTCGGGCGGGATAGGGGTGCTGGTGGGGGCGACGATGACCAGGGCGCGGTCGCCGGGCTTCACCAGGCCAAGCTGCTCGCGCGCCAACTGCTCCACCGAGGCGTCGCTGCGGGCCGCCTCGATCTCACGCTGGAGGCGCAGGTTCTGCTGCTGGAGGTCCTGGATCTCGCCCCGCATGGCGTCGGCGTCCTGGGACATGCGGTAGCTCTCCAGCGCCTTCTGGCCGGTGGCGTACAGGACGTACAGCGCCAGCGGCAAGGCTACCAGGGCGACGAACATCGCCGCCACGCTCGACTGTCGTCCGGTGCTCCTACTCACGGCCCCACGCCTCCGCCATCGCGATCCGGCGGGCGATGGGTGGATGGGTGTACAGCAGCCACTCGGCCCAGCGCGGCGGCTGCTCCTCGGCCAGGTTCTGGCTGGCCAGCCGACGCATGGCCGAGGCGAACGCCGCCCCGTCTCCGGTGAGCGCCAGGGCGAAGCGGTCCGCGGCCGCCTCCATGGTCCGCGAGAGGGCGTTGGTGGCCGGCATGAGCGCCAGGAAGTACACCTGGGCGGCCAGGGCCAGCAGCGGCAGCGCCGCCGGCAGCCGCTCCAGTTGCAGCCCGACGACGGGCTCCAGCAGCGGCAGCCCCAGCCAGTGGGCCAGCCCGAGGCCGAGCGTGACTACGACCGCCTCCACCAGCACCATCCGCAGCACGTCGCGGTGGACGTGGTGGCCCAGCTCGTGGGCCACCACGCTCTCGACCTCGGGGAGGGTGAACGACTCGACCAGCGTGTCGGCGATGACGATCCGCCGCGACGGGCCCAGCCCGATCACCGCCGCGTTGGCCTCGACCGTCTTGCGGCTGAAGTCAATGCTGCACACCTGCTGCACCTGCACCCCGGCTTTGTCCAGCAGCGCCCGCAGGCGCTCCAGCAACCGCTGGTCGTCCAGAGGCCGCATGCGGAAGAACAGGGGCACCAGCAGGTAGGGCGCGACGTAGCTCAGGAAGGCGAAGCCGGCGCTGAGGACGAGCCCGTACAGCCACCACCAACCCGGGCGGGTGTACTCCAGCAGCCAGAAGAAGATCAGGCCGACGACGACCGCGAGCGCCAGGCCGAGGGCCATGCCCTTGGCCCAGTCGGCGAACCACGACGGGAGCCGCTGGCGAGACAAGCTATACCGGTGGGCGACGACGTAGCCACCGTAATAGCCGAGCGGCAGCAGTGCCAGGCTCTCGGCCACCCCATAGAGCGCGAGCAGCACCACCAGGGCCCACCAGGTAGGCAGGCCGGCCCCGAGCAGCCATGTCCATACCGCCTGTGCAATTCCGCCCAGCCAGAGGAGCGCGGGGTACGCTAGGCCCAACGCGCTGCTCACCACGAAGAGCCGTCGTCGGGTCGCCGCCAACGCTCGGGCCTCGCGTGCCCGGTCCGGGGCTGGGGGCTGGGG
>JACQUR010000267.1 GCA_016210245.1 Chloroflexota bacterium | reverse complement strand
TTCTCTTTGCCGCACACAACGATGCTCGATGGATTGTCGGTCAACGCATCCACCAGCATGCGGGAGTGCGTAGTGACCACTAGCTGCATGCGCTGAGATGCCTGAACCAGAAGTTCCGCAATATGCGGCAACACGTCAGGGTGGAGACCCAGTTCCGGTTCCTCAATCGCTACCAGAGGCGGCGGGTCCGGGTGCAGCAGAGTTGCCAACAGACTGAGGTAGCGTAAAGTTCCGTCGGATAGACGAGTTGCCGGAATCTCGCGTCCGCCGCTCTCTTCCAGGAACAGGAACCCATTGCCACCCTGAATGGCGACGCGGAAGTCATCGATTCCATCAAATAACTGGCGTAAGGACTCGATGAACTGACGTTTGGCGGGTGCAGCGATGTTCGACAACACAAGAGCCAGATTCTCACCGCTCTCCATGAGCAGATCGCTTCGCCCTTGGGCGCGCTGTGCCCGACGGACGCTGGCAAAAGGGCCGAACGTCCAGCTTCGGTAGAGGTGAATCCGCTGATACTGCCCTTGCAACCAGTGGAGGACGGGGTACTTTTCCGGATCGCGCAACTGCGAAAGGATGGATTCCTCCGGTTTTACATTTTCGCGGCGCAACTTTCGGTGCTGTTGGGACAGGTCGTTCAACGTCGGCCGTCCGCGCTGAAAGCGGTAGTAGAAATAGACGTCCAACTCACCTTTGTACGGACATTCGTTCTCGATACGTTCGTCTGCTACCTCGAAGCGGTCGCCGTGCTCGACGATTTCGAGCACATGGCGGACGGGCATCTTACCCCGCGGATATTCGACAACTGCATCAATGATGGCCTTCGGCGCCGACTGCGGCCCCTTCCAGAGCCACTCGCGAACGCCACCCATCTCCTTGACCGGTTCCGGGAGGTTCGTGGGCGAAGCTCTGAGCAGCGCCAACACCTCAAGCAGGTTGGACTTGCCCGAACCGTTCGGGCCAATCAGCACGTTCAACGGTTCCAAGGGCAAATCGATGCCCGTCGGACCGAAGGATAAAAGCCCCGAGACCTTCAGGCGCCGAATCAGCATGCTGCCTCCTTGTGAATCTCAATTCTACCGGTGGCGGCCGCAGCGATGAGAGCGGCCCGGCGCTCCTTGAGCAAGGCGATGGTGCGCTCGGTGGACAATCGCAGCGCCACTTCGCGCGGCGTGAAGTGATCGCCAGCGGTCTCATTGGCCAGTTCGTTGAAGCGGCGGATCAGGTTTTCGAAGATCAACCCCATCTGCTCGTTCGGCACTGCATTCGGATGCAAGTCCACATCGCAGAACTTGGAGACGACGAGGTAGAGGATGTTCGCCTCGCGCATCCTCTCGATCTCGTTCTCGAACTCGAAGAAGTCGAAGATGTCACGCACGTTCTTCGAGAAGCCCTTGATGTAGCTGACCAGATGCTTCTCGATGTTGTCGGGGTCGCCCTTGAGCTTTTCGAAGTCGAGCGGCGAGTGATTGTGGAAGCGCTGCCCGGCGGCCTTGTTCAGCATCGTGTCGAGTGCGTCGTCGGTAAGCCGGCCGCCCTTGCGTTTCTCGAGCTCCGCAAGCACCTGGGCCTTGGTCGGTGCGAGCACGCAGTCGAAGCGGCGCAGCACCGTCATCGGCAGCATGACACGCTCGTACTGGGGCGGACGATAGGGGCCGCGCAGGAGGTCGGCGATCTGCCAGATGAGGTTGGCGAAATAGCTATGGTCGGGCATCGAGCCTCATCATGAACGGCTGTAACGGGGTGGCACCCCGGATCGGCTGGCCTTGATCGTCCAGCTCCCAGTGGCGAGACGGGTAAGCGTCGGGAGAGTTGAGGATGGGCCGCTCGAAGAACTGGCTACCCATTGCTGCCTGCTTCCTGAGAGGCACGATGGCGAGGCGAGACGGTTCGCCATCAAGAGCAGAACCAATTAGACGCCATGACCGGCCCAGGCGTCAACGCATTCCGACAGCCTCACGGTGGATGACTCGGTTCCATCTTCTGTTGGTGACCCTTTGGCTCCCGTCCTGGCTAGCGAGGTGCATCTCCTTGGTGCCGCGCGGATGGTCGGCGAGCAGTCGATCAGGTACACGCCAGCTCGTAGGGGCGCAAGGCCTTGCGCCCCTACAGGGTGGCCTGAGGAGGTATTGTTCTGTCTACCTGGCCGTTGGCAAGCCCCCGCCATCAGCGGGGTTGGTGCTGCTTACCCTTTGGGGTTGGTCCTCTCCCCCTTCACCCGCTGCGCAAGCCCGCACCTGGTAGGAAGCCCTGCTTTCTGCTTATCATCCGGCTTGACGCCAGCACCGGGAGGGGCGAGCAAGGTGGAGCGGTCTCAGCGGCTGGAGGCGGTGCTCGAGCGGCTCGAGCGCTGGGCCGAGGTGCGGATCGTGGCAGCCGTGGCCGAGGCAGCGGAGGGCGCCAGCGCCGTGGCCCTCTCGCGCCAGGTGCAACTGCCCGAGCAGCAGGTGGCCGCGGTGCTGGAAGACCTGGAGCGGCGCGGCCTGCTGCGGAGCGTGGCTGGCCCCGGCGCAGCCGAGCCGTGCTACGCTCTGGCCGACGAGATCCCGCTGGAGGCGCTACCCCGGCCTGCTCCACCGCTGGCCGCCCCTCCCGTCCGCGCCGGCCTGGACCCCGCTCCGTCGGCCGAGGGGCGCGACTCGCGCCAGGTGGCGAGCGACATCAGCGCCCTGTATCGTCGCCTCTTCCAGCGCCAGCCGAGCCTCTCGTGGCTGCTGCGCCAGCGCCGGCGGGCGATGCTGCTGGGCGAGGACTTCGGGGCCCTGCTGGCCAGGGTGCAGGCCGCCCAGCCGCGCGGCAACCCGCAGGCGTACCTGGAGGGCGTGCTCAAGCGGCTGGAGCGCGAGCGCGGCTGAACAAGGGACAAGGCAAGAGGCAAAAGAGAGGCCTCTCTTTTGCCTCTTGCCTTGTCCCTTACTTACCCGCTCTTGCGGGCGACGATGACCTGGGCCGGGCGGATCACCGTGTCGCCCACGCGGTAGCCCGGGCGTACCACGTGCAGAATGCGCCCGTCCTCCAGCTCCGGGCTGCGCTCGTAGCCCACCGCCTCGTGCAGCCAGGGGTTGAACTCGGCCCCCTCGGCCTCGATCTTGCGCACCCCCTCGGCCTCCAGCAGGCCGCGCAGCTTGCGCTCGATCAGCAGCAGCCCGGCCACCCAGTCGCGCTCCTTGCCCTCGGCCGGCACCGCGGCCAGGGCCCGCTCGAAGTCGTCCAGGATGGGCAACAGCTTGAGGATGAACTCGACGCGGATGTTGCGCGCCTGGTCGGCGCGCTCGTCTTCGACCCGTCGCTTGAAGTTGGCAAAGTCGGCCCGCGCGCGCCGCAGCAGGTCGAGATACTCCTCGGCCTTCCGGTTCGCGTCCTCCAGTTCCTCACGCACGCGCTCCAACTCCACCGCCTCCGTTTGCCTCGTCTGCTCCTGCGTCCCACGCTCTTCCACAGTTGTCACCTCGCTGCAGTCTGACCTCAGTTGCTCCCTACTGCGGGAGCTGCCTCAATTGTCGACGGTACATCTCGGCCAGCTCGGCCACCGTGGTGGCGTCCTCTGGCCGCTTGTCATCGCGGTAGCGGCCCGTGAACCGCGGGAAGCGGATCGCCAGGCCGCTGCCGGGCCGGAACTGCCCGAGCGCCGCGGTGTGGGTCGGGCTGAGGGTGATTTCGGCGCCGATGACCTCGATGACCACTTCTGGTACAAACCATACGTCGGGAACCAGCCGCGAGTCCACCCTCGGGTGGCGGTGGGGCAGCTCCAGCGGCTCGAGCCGCCGCGGCAGGTCCTGCTGCAGGTCCTGGTCGCTGAAGCCGGAGCCGCACTTGGTCACCGCCCGGAACACGTCGGCCTCGGGATCGTAGGCCGCTAGCAGCAGCGAGCCAAAGGTCCCGCCCCGGCGGCCGCGCCCGTGCAGCGCCCCCACCACCACCAGGTCCACGGTGTCGGCCATGGCGCTGACGTACTCGCGCTTGTACTTGATCCACAGCCACTCCCGCGCGCCGGCCCGGTAGGTGGCGTGCTCGGACACGTTCTTGCACACCACCCCTTCCGCGCCGTCGGCCACCGCCTTCAGGAAGAACCGCTCCAGCGTCTCGGCCGAGCGGACCACCTCCTGCGTGGCCAGGCAGAGGCTGGGTGTCGACTCGATCGCCTTGCTCAGCACGGCCCGGCGCTTCGGGTAGGGGTGGGGCGTGTAGTCCACGCTATCGGCGTACAGGAGGTCGAAGGCGACCAGCGCCACCGGGTACGCCTCGATCGCCTCCTGCACGCGGTGCTTGCGCTTGCGGTGCATCAGCTCCTGGAAGGGCCGCAGCTCGCCCGTGCCGGGCTCTACCGCCACCACCTCGCCCTCGAAGATGGCGCTCCGCGGGCGCAGGTGCTTGCGGACGCTCTCGAGCACGTCTGGGTACTGGTGGGTGATGTCTTCGATGCGGCGCGAGAAGATGGCTACCTGGCCGTCCGCCAGGCGGTGGACCTGGACCCGCTCGCCGTCGTACTTGTACTCGGCCGCGCAGGCACCCCCCATGCGCTGCATGATCTCGCTCGGGCTGCCCAGCCGCTGAGCCAGCATGGGACGGATGGGGCGGCCCGGCTGTGGCTTCAGGGCGGCCAGCCGCTCGAGGCCGCCCTCGGCCAGCTCGGTGGCCACCAGCCCCAGGTCCGAGGTGAGGTTGTAGGCGCGCTCGATCACCGGGCGGGCCTGCTTGCCGCCCGCGTAGACCATCGCCAGCACGTCCAGGAGCGTCATGTCGGCCACGCCCAGCCGCAGCTTGCCCGTGGCCGTGCGCACGAGGTACCTGGCCTCCTCGGGGCTGGCGTCGCCCACCAGCTCGCGCAGCAGCTCGATCTTCTGGCCCTGGGCTCCGGGCCCGGCGCTGCGGGCCAGGCGGTCCAGGCGTTCGTACACCTCGCCCACGCTCAGGGGGCGACGGGCGCGATGCCCCTTGCGGCGCAGCACCTGCTCGGCCGTCGCCCCCAGGTCGCCTGTGGCGGCCAGGTTCTTGCGGACCTGCTCCTCGCTGGCGTCGAGAGCCCGGGCCACCGCGCGCAGCGCCAGCCGCTCGGCCAGACCCATCTCGACCCCCACGAAGTCCGGGTAGAGCTTGCCCTGAGTCAGGTACACGAGCCGTCCGAGCACCTCCGGCGGCGTGCGGGCGATGAGCGCGGCCAGGAGATCACCAATGCGCTGCCGGCTGGTGGTGTGCTCGATCTCGGCGTAGGCCTTGACAACCTCGGAGTAGCGCATGGATGCTCCTGTCAGCAGGAAGGGTACGTTGCTATGCCTTTCGGGGTCTGCGTCCCTACTTGACGCAGGTTTGTCAATAGGTATAATAATGGAAATCAGAAAAGTTGTGTCAGGTTGTCTAACCACCGAGGCGGGCGCCCGCCTCGGGCGAGGGGCTCTGTGCAGCTCAGCGACGCGCTCTACATCATCAGTGTCGCCTCCCGGCTGGTAGACATGCACCCGGCTACGCTGCGCAAGTACGAGCGCGAGGGTTTTCTGGAGCCCTCGCGCAGCAGCGGCAACGTCCGCCTCTACTCGCGGGAGGATATTGCCCGCCTGCGCCAGATCAAGTACCTGGTCGAGGAGCGGGGCCTGAATCTGGCCGGCGTGGAGCTAGCGCTCGAACTGACAGCCTGCCTACGGCGCCTTGCCGCGCTGCTCGACCAGGAGCGCGCTGTTCGGAACGGACAGCACCGGGCGGGCGAGCTGGTGCAGGAGGCGCTGCGCGTGCTGGGGGACCAGCAAGCGTAGAGCAAAGGGAAACTCGTCCACTGGAGGAAGCAGCGCGATGGCAAAGGTTCTGGGCATCGATCTCGGTACTACCAACTCGGTCATAGCGATTATGGAGGCGGGCGAGCCGACCGTGCTCGAGAACGCGGAAGGGAACCGTCTGACCCCCTCGGTGGTGGCCGTCAACCCCAAGACCGGCGAGCGCCTGGTTGGCCAGGTCGCCCGGCGACAGGCGATCACCAATCCGGAGAACACCGTCTTCTCGATCAAGCGGTTCATGGGCCGCAAGTACACCGACCAGGAGGTCCAGCGGGCGCTCAAGGTCGTCCCCTACAAGGTCGCCCAGGCGCCGAACGGGGATGTCCGCGTGCTGTTGGGCGGCAAGGAGCACTCCCCGCAGGAGGTCTCGGCCATGATCCTCCAGAAGCTGAAGATGGACGCCGAGGCCAAGCTGGGCGAGAAGATCACCCAGGCGGTCATCACCGTGCCGGCCTACTTCAACGACTCGCAGCGCCAGGCCACCAAGGACGCAGGCACGATCGCCGGCCTCGAGGTGCTGCGCATCATCAACGAGCCCACCGCGGCCTCCCTGGCCTACGGGCTGGACAAGAAGGGCAAGGAGGAGGTGATCGCCGTGTACGACCTGGGCGGCGGCACCTTCGACATCTCCATCCTGCGCGTGGGCGAAGGGGTGTTCGAGGTCATCTCGACCAACGGCGATACCTACCTGGGCGGCGATGACTTCGACCGACGGGTGATGGACTGGATCGTCGACGAGTTCAAGAAGGACCAGGGCATCGACCTGCGCTCGGATCGCATGGCTCTGCAGCGGCTCAAGGAGGCGGCGGAGAAGGCCAAGATCGAGCTGTCCTCGGTGATGCAGACGGAGGTCAACCTGCCCTTCATCACCGCCGATGCCAGCGGGCCCAAGCACCTGGTGCTGACCCTGAGTCGCGCCAGGCTGGAGCAGTTGACCGGCGACCTGGTCGAGCGCACCGTGGGGCCGGCGCGCCAGGCGCTGAAAGACGCCAGCCTGGAGCCCGGCCAGGTGGACGAGGTGGTGCTGGTCGGCGGGCAGACACGCATGCCGGCCGTGGTGGAGAAGGTCAAGTCGATCTTCGGCAAGGAACCTCACAAGGGCGTCAACCCGGACGAGGTGGTGGCCATGGGCGCCGCCATCCAGGCTGGAGTCCTCAAAGGCGAGTTGCACGGCATCCTGCTACTGGACGTGACGCCCCTGACCC